>JBCBUN010000161.1:0-5236 GCA_039818145.1 Pseudomonadota bacterium | reverse complement strand
GGCGTCGTGATGAGCGACAGTTCGCGCACGCCGGTAAGCGCCAGCTGCAGCGTGCGCGGGATCGGTGTGGCGGTCAGTGTCAGCACGTGCACGTCGGCCTTGAGCTGCTTGAGCTGTTCCTTGTGGGTCACACCAAAGCGCTGCTCTTCATCAACAATCAGCAGCCCCAGATCTTTGAACCTGATCGATTTGGCCAGCAGTGCGTGGGTGCCGACTACAATATCCAAGTCCCCGGACGCCATGGCCTCGCGGGTCTGTTCCGCTTCCTTAGCTGTCACCATGCGCGACAGCTGGGCAACCTTCAGCGGCCAGCCGGCGAAACGCTCTGTGAAGGTCTTGGTGTGTTGACGCGCCAGTAGGGTTGTAGGGACCACAACAGCAACCTGTTTGCCGGACATGGCCGCCGCAAAGGCGGCGCGCAAGGCGACTTCGGTTTTGCCAAAGCCCACATCGCCACACACCAGGCGGTCCATGGGTTTGGACTCGGCCAGGTCAGAAATGACATCGCCAATGGCGTTCTGTTGATCTTCGGTTTCCTCATATGGGAAACGCGAGGAGAATTCATCATAGAGACCCGGCGCGGGAACGGCTGGTTCGGCGGTCTTGAGTGCACGGGCGGCGGCAACGGCGATGAGTTGGTTCGCAATCTCGCGGATGCGCTCCTTCATCTTAGACTTGCGGGCCTGCCAAGCTCCGCCGCCAAGCTTGTCCAGCTGCACTTCCGTGTCGTCGGACCCGTAGCGCGACAGAAGCTCGATGTTCTCTACAGGCAGATAGAGCTTGTCATTGCCCGCGTAGATAATCAGCAGACAATCATGAGGTGCGCCCTGCACCTCGATGGTCTCAAGGCTGGTGAACTGGCCGATGCCATGATCCACATGAACCACAAAGTCGCCCTGGCTGAGGCTTGATACTTCGGACAGGAAGTTCTGCGCCCGCCGTGCCTTGCGCGTGCGGACAAGCCGGTCGCCCAGAATGTCCTGCTCGGCAATGATGGCGGTCGTCGGTGTTTCAAATCCTGTCTCGAGGCCAAGGACAACCAGCGCGACCGTTGAAGCTGGCAGGCTTTGCGCGTCCTTCCAGTCATCTGCAATGACAACCGGTTGAATGCCATGCTCACCGAGAACATGGCTCATGCGTTCGGCTGAGCCGTCCGACCACGCAGCGAGAACAACGCGCTTCCTGTTTTTCTTCAGGGAATTGATGTGCCCGCGCAGTGCCTCAAAGACGTTTGCGTTTTCTGCTTTGCGCTCCGGTGCGAAATCACGACCCGGCCGTGCGCCCATGTCGAGGGCATCAGGACCATCGGGAACATCGAAATGGGACAGCGCGCGGGTCGGATGTTCGGCAAGTGCCGCTTTCAGCTCGTCCATCGTCAGATAGAGTGAGTCCGGCGGCATGGGACGGTAGGCCGGTGCATCAAACCCTGCAGCACCCGCATTCTTCTTTTTCTTTGAGGCCTTGGCGACAGACTGGCTGACGTCCGCGTCTTCAGCGCGGGCCGCGTAGTAGTCGTCAATCATCTCACGGCGTTCGCCGGCGGCTTCTTCCGTGAGGGGATCAAGCGTAATGACCGTGCTTGGGTCGGCATAGTCAAACAGGGTGGCCATTTCTTCATGGAAGAGTGGCAGCCAGTGTTCCATGCCCTGATGGCGGCGTCCTTCGCTGACCGCTTCATAGAGCGGGTCTTCGCCGGTTACCGTGCCGAAGTTGTGGACGTAGCCCGCACGGAACCGCCGGATGGTTTCTTCGTCCAGGAGAATCTCAGTGGCCGGCACCAGCTCGACGCGATCAAGTTTGCCGGTTGTCAGCTGCGTCTCCGGATCAAAAGAGCGCACGCCTTCCAGCGTATCGCCAAAGAGGTCAAGGCGGACCGGCTCCTCAAAGCCTGGCGGAAAGATGTCCACGATGCCGCCGCGAACCGCAAACTCGCCCTGTTCGCGCACCGTGCCTGAGCGCAGATACCCGTCACGGCCCAGATAGGCGAGCAAGGCATCCAGGTCGATACGGTCACCCTGCGCCGCGCGCCAGCTTGATTGCGCCATGGTGCTGCGCGACGGCATGCGCTGCAGCGTGGCGTTCACTGTCGCGATCAACACTGCCGGGCCTGAGGTGTCGTTGCGCCCGGCAAGCTCAGCAAGGGCTGCCATGCGCCGTGCAATCACATCGCTGTTTGGCGAGACACGGTCATAAGGCAGACAGTCCCACCCCGGCAGCTCAATGACCGGCAGGTCCGGGGCAAAAAAGCGTAAAGCGTCCTTCAGCCGCGCAAGTCGTGGTTCGTCACGGGCGATGTGCACAACCAGGGCGCCACGTGCCCGCGCCAGATCACTCAGCGCAATGGCGTCAAACCCCTCAGGCACACCGCCCGTATTGAGGCGTCCGGCAGCAGAGACAAACTGGCCGTCCGCCGCCGCCCCAAGGCCCGGTGCGTGTGTGAGAGAGGAAGCCATCGGATCTTCCGTTTAGCGTTCAAGCCGCGTGCGGGCTGGCACGATATGCGACTGCAGCCGCGTCATCAGATTGGTCTTGTACTCATCGGGAACCGGCTTGGTGTTCGAGATCCACCCATAGACGTCCTGATCCGGCGCCTCCATGAGCCGCTCGAAATCCGTGAGATCATCCGTGGTCAATTCTTCCACATACGCGTCGGCGAATGTCCCGAGGATAAGGTCATTTTCCTTGATGCCGCGGTGCCACGCACGGAACTTGATCCGGCGGCGGCGGGCATCGTCGTCGAGGTTTGAAGACTCATATGAAGGCGTGTTGTCGGTCATGGCGTGCGATATACCTTGTTGAGGGGCTGTAAGTCAGCCCCCTGATAGCTATATCGCCCACACAATCTCGCCACCTGCCTGTTCGGCAAATGCCTGCCCAAAGCTGGAAATACCCGCCAAATGAACGCCTTCGAGACGATCAAGAGCCAGAATGCCGGGTTGACCGCTCCGCTGCCCGATGGCCGTAAACTCGGCTATTCCGACACCGGCGACCAGACCCTGCCGCCCGTCTTCTATTTGCATGGCTTTCCCGGCTCACGGCTGGAGGCCTCATTTCTGACCATCGAGGGGGCCCGGCTCATCGGCATTGATCGCCCGGGATACGGCCTTTCAAGCCCCAAGCGGCGTCGTAAGCTGGCAGATTTTCCAAAGGATGTCGCCGCGCTGGCGGATCATCTGGGCATAGACAAGTTCGCCGTCATGGGCGTCTCGGGCGGTGGGCCTTATGCGGCTGCGTGCGCCCATTGGCTGCCGGACCGCGTGGTGGCTGCAGCACTCGTCTGCCCTCTGGGACCACCGGAAGCGCCCGGCATGAGCCAGGGCCGCCTGAAGATGCTGACCAATCTTGCCCGCCGTCCCATTGCCCGCCAGGCGCTGTTTGGCATCGGGCGCGCCATTGTGATGGATGACAACTGGATGCGCCGCGCCGCCGCCTATCGTGCCAAGCAGCCGCGCGCAGAAGCCGACAAAGACCTCATGAAAAGCGACATGAGCCGCCTGATGCTGGCCAGCTGGCGCGAGGCGATCGGCAGCGGTGTTGCCGGCATGTCGAGTGACAGCCGCATCTATGGCAGCCCCTGGGGCTGGCGCATTTCAGAAATACAGGTGCCCACCTATCTGTGGCACGGCCATGCGGACACAGTAGTGCCCTCCTCCATCGGTCGGTACTACGCCGCGCGGGTGCCCGGTATTGAGACGACCTTCACGGAAGAAGACGGCCACTTCTCCATCGTGTTGAACTTCAAAGATGAGATCATTCAAAAACTGATCAGTCATCTTTAGGGCGTTCAGGTAGCTGACTGCCTGACGCCGAACCGCTCCATCACATTGTGGGTGATTTTTTCGATGAACGGGTCGCCCGCTGCCAGGCCGTGGGCCCACTCTGTTGTGCCGCTGTTGAAGACTTCACCACCTTTGGTCTTGAATGTTCCCATGACGGCCTGACCGCGCATGAGCTTTTGCTGGGTGTCTTCATCATCGGAGCCATAGGCAATGGTTGCCAGGACATCCACTTTTTCGCGCGGAATGATCGGCGGATAGGGATTTTTCTCATCTTCCGCAAGCGTCGCAGGCGTGAAGGCGATGATCTGGAAATTTTCCGGAACGCCAAGCCCGCCGTCAGGCACCGGCAGGCCGGATGGACCGAACTTGATCGGGCACCCGTCATTTTCGTAGCCGACAAAGGGAATGTCGCTGCCAATCACATCGCCGTAATAAAGATCGGTACCCTCGACCGCCCAGTGACGGTCGTCATAGACAGTCATCCCGGCATTGCCACGCGCCACGCACAGGCCAAGACGATGGTAGCCGCCGTAGAGAAACGAGAGGCCGATCATCTTAGCTTCCGGACGCTCGAACGCCGGATGGGACCACAGATGGGTGGCGTCCTTGCGTGTTGCGGGATCAGCCCATTTGGGATCGTTTTCTTCGCCCTGCCATTTGTGGGCAATCAGTGTGTCTCCGTCATTTTCCCAGCGAACTTTCCAGTAGCTGGTGTTCCCGGAAAAGACCGCGAGATTTCCGCCGGCCGCAACATATGCCTCAACGGCATCACGCCCCTTGGCTGACCAGTATTCGCTGTGGCCCACCAGAAAGACTGATTTGTACCCGTCCAGAATCTCGGCGCTGGTCTCAAGGTCATGGTCCGTGATGACATCAAGCTCGTAGCCATGCTCGTCGCACCAGGCGACGAATTTATGCTCCCATTTGTCGACAAAGCATGCGGCACCATCATAGGGAGCGGGGCGATGTTCCAGCATCCACTCAAGATTGCCGGGGAAAGCGGGCTCTCCGACCTTGCGGCGTTCCAGGTTGATCAGCCGCGGCGCACCCTCCGGGGGAACCAGCATGCCCTGCGCAAATGGGCGGCACCGCGACAGCACACCAATGGCGCCACTGCGGGACTGCTCTTCGGTAACCTCTCCCGCCATCAGCTTTTCCACATGGGCGTATGAGTTGGAGCCGCCCCAGTAATTGTAGGAGTGGTAGGTGTTGGTGCTGAGGATCAGGACGCCGTCTGCTTTGGTTGCAGATGCTGCTTTGCGAACACACAGAAAGTGGTGCGACGAGCCCCCGTCCGGCGCGGTGAGTTCAAGGTCGTAATAGCCGGTGCTCCAGTCTGCCGGGACGGTGAAGCTGAACGCCTCCGGCCAGTCGCAACCATTTGTGTCTGCATCAAGCGGGATCGCGTGGTGCCCAACATCAAGACCCTCGAATGTTTCCACCTGGTCCCGGCCCTT
>JBCBUN010000160.1:0-5239 GCA_039818145.1 Pseudomonadota bacterium | reverse complement strand
GCCGCCACCGATGCAGCCACCCTGAATGGCGGCCAGGACGGGTATGCGGCAATTCTCAAGAGCGGAAAACGAATCCTGCATGCCCAGGACGTTGTTATAGAACGCCTGGCCAGCTGTGAGCTTGGCCTTGCGTTTTGCATCTTCATCGTCGCCTGCGCCGCCCGGCGAGATTTCAGACCCGCCAAAGGAAGAGACATCAAGTCCGCTGGTGAAGTGCGGGCCTGTAGAGGAGATCACAATCACCCGGGCTTCAGCCTCGGTGTCGATCTTGTTGATGATGCCGGGAAGCTCTGACCAGAATGAACGGATCATCGCGTTGCGCTTTTCAGGCCGGTTCAGCTTGATGTGCGCGATGCGGTCCTCGATCGTGACCTCAAAGCACTCGGTGTTGGTTGTTGTCATGACAGTCTCCTGAGACGTTGTATTTCTGATCAGGCAAAAATGGCTTCGCAGCCGGTACCGGCAATGATGGCATCAAACGCCGTGCGGGCATCTGCGTCCAGCGCGGCGTAGTTCTTGCGCAGTTCCACTAGGCATTTGCCTTGATAGGGAAAGGGCTTCTGGACCCAGCGGGCGCCAGCAATGGTTGTGTCCACCTCTTCCGCGCCTGCTTCCAGTGCCTTGGCGTTGGCCAGTAGGAACGGGGCATAAACGCGTCCGACTTCGGACAGAATGGCCTTGAGGGTGTCCGGAACTGCGTTCGCAGCAAACCACCCGTCTTCCGTTGGTTCCTCGCCGGACAGATCTTCCATCAGGAGCACCCATGCGTATACGCGTGGCGCGTTTTCGAGAGTGACGGCAAGCGGGGTCGGGTCAAACTGAGCCAGCTGCGTGAGCTGCCCGAAGAAGGCGAAATCAGCAGCACCCGGACGGTTGCCCATGATGAAAGGATGCTCAACCAGATGAGCCCGTAGCGCTTCCACGATACGGTGGTAGCTCTCTTCAATCACAGGTGCCGTCACGTCATTGGAGCCGACCACATAAAGCCGCGAAATCTGCCGTTCACTGAAAATCTTGGCCAGTTCATTGGCCTGTTCTTCGCTCGGTGACTGGATGCGAGCGCGGGGCAGAACATTGCCTGCCTGCTTGATGTCGGCGTCGTAGTACCAGCGATAGTGGAACATGGCCTTGGTGAGCCATTCATCGCCATAGTCTTCCAACAGATCATCGACCATACGAATGACCGGGTCAGTCGGGCGTACTTTTCGCTCTGCAACTTCTGCGTCGAAGCGGGTGATGAGAGGTGTTGAGTCGACAACTGCTTCAACTTCACCGGCATCGTTGTCCAGATAGAATGTCGGCAGCAGGCCGACCTTTGGCTGCGGCAGGTCGTCGATTTCACGCGGGTTCTTCCAGATCACGCGGTAGGGGATATGCCGATAGCGCAGGACGCTGAGCATTTTGCGCGTGTAGGGTGACGGCGGGGCGCCGGCGAGGGTGACAGGTGTTTTCAGTGGCATGGGTCTGGGCCTTGGCGCTTTAAGCTTTTGCACTGGGGCGGGCGGACATTGCTGCGTGCCAGCGATTGAGGTTCGTGTGGGCTTCCGTTGGTGTGATCTTCACCCATGCCCCAAAGTCGACACAGACCAGCGCCGTAATATCGGCCACTGAGATTGTGTCGATGGCGATGAAGTCCCGCCCCTCAAGTCGTTCGTTCAGCATGTCGTAGAAAAGCGGGAGACGCTTTTTCCCTCGTTCGGCAAGGGCTGGAATCTGCTCAAGGTTGAGAGGGCCGGTCATGGCACGGTCCTGCATACCCTTTGATGTGTTGCGCAGAATTTCCGCGACGGCCATCAGGCCTTCAAACTCGATGCGCGCGTTCCAGCTGGCGACGATGCCCCGTTCAGCCGGCGTCGATCCACCAATCGGGTTTTCCGGCTTGTAGGCATCTGCCCAGGCAGCAATGCCTGAGTTATCAGTTAGGACTGTGCCGTCTTCCAGCTGCAGCGCAGGAATGGTGCAGCTTGGGTTGATCTTCTTGTATTCGTCCGAGAGCTGCTCGCCCTGCATCATGTCGATCTGTTTGTTTTCTACTTCAATTCCCTTCTCAGCCAGCAGGATCCGGGCCCGGCGTGGGCTGGGCGCGGGGGTGAAGTCGTAGAGTGTTATCGGCATGTATTGGCTCCCTGAGTGTCAATTTATCGGGTTTTATAAATGAACGGGCGCTTGGAGGCGACTCCTAAGCAACCTGAAACTTGAGTTTGAGTGGCTGGTAATGACGGTCGTTCATAGGTAGCGTTTTGGTCAGGTGCTTGGGTGCATCTCACAAAGGGGGACTTCCAATGACAAGTTTTACCAAGATTGCTGCAGTTTCGGCGCTAACTGCGTTTGTTTACGCTGGTCCGGCACAGGCTGAAGATCTCGATTTTCTGCTGATCAATGCGTCCAGCGCGGACATCATCGAGTTTCAGGTGTCTGACCCAAGCGATGACTACTGGACCGATAATCTCATTCCCACTGGGTATGTATTGCCCGCCGGCAACGAGATTGAGGTGCTGATCGCGGACGGCCAGTCAAACTGTAACTACGACATTCGCGCTGTCTGGGACGATGGCTCGGAATATGTCGAGTACGATTCTGATCTGTGCGATCTGGGCGAATGGGAATTCACCGACTAGGTGATTACCTTGCCCAATCCGGTTGATCGAAATGGGCCACGCGAGTGGCCAGGCCTTTGACCGCCACTTCGTGAAACTGATGCAGGATGGCGCCGGTCGGTGCATGGATATCTACCGGCCCCACATGCATCCGAATGATGGGCCGCTCAGGATCGGGGCCGGGCAGCAGCTCCGGTGAATCAGGTCGGTCCAAGGATGCAATTTCAAAGTGATGGATGGCCGCAACCTCATCGGGGTTTGGGGTCATCTGTGCTTTGGTGACCCAGAACACAAAAGCGGACATCGCATATCCAGAGTGTGTCTCGTAATCATCGAGCTGCCCCAGAAGATGTTCGCCTGTCAGTGTCAGGCCCAATTCCTCCCTAGTTTCGCGGATGGCACCTTCCAACGATGTTTCTCCGGCATCCAGCCTGCCCCCCGGAAACGCCCATTGGCCCGCATGGCCCCGCAGCTTGGCCGCCCGGCGGGTGATAATGAACGCTGGATCGCCGCCTGTTTCATCAAGCGTTGTGATGACTGCCACGCTTGCCCGTTTCAGGTCCGTCTGGGCCAGCAGGTTGGGCTTAAAGGACGCCAGATTCTGCTGCATCTGTCGACGCAAGGCGTGATCCGAGTTCATGCTCAGGAGACTTTGATGAGGCGGCGGCCGAAATTCTCACCCTTGAAGAGGCCTGCATAGGCTGCAGGTGCGTTCTCGATGCCGTCCACCACCTCTTCGCGGTAGAGCAGTTTGTCTTCATTGATCCACTGAGCCATCTGCATGGCGGCAGGGCCAAACTCGCGCACGAAGTCAAGGACAACAAACCCCTGCATGGTCAGGCGCTGGGTGATGAAGGGCAGTGTGTTGCGAATGCCGCGGGGCTCATCGAGATTGTATTCCGCCAACTGACCTGAAACCGCAATGCGGCCGCCGGGCTTGAGGACATTGATTGCCGCATCCAGCATCTCGCCGCCGACATTGTCGAAGTAAATGTCAGCGCCGCCGCCGGTTGCGTCTCGCATGGCGTCTTCAAGATTGGCCGCATCGCGATAGTTGATGCTTGCGTCAAAGCCTGCTTCCGCCGTGAGCCAGTCGCATTTGGTTTTGGAACCGGCAATGCCGACCACACGGCCTGCACCCATGAGTTTAGCAAGTTGGCCTGCGGTAGCGCCCACCGGGCCTGAGGCTGATGAAATCAGCACGGTCTCACCGTTCTTGAGACCAGCGATGTTCTTGAGGCCGAACCAGGATGTCATGCCGGGAATGCCAAGCACGCCAATGGCGGCGGTAGGAGTTACCTTGCCTTTGAAGAGCGCTGGATTGTGCTTCACACAATGGCGGCCCTTCACCACCAGACCTGACTGCCAGCCAAAGCCGCCGGTGACCATGTCACCAACTTCCAGCTTTTCGTCGCGAGTCTCTTCCACAATGCCGATGCCGGCACTGGTGATGAGGCTGCCGATGGGGGTGGCTCCCACATAGGTGTCCCGGGACAGGGCGGGGCGCATACCGGGATCCAGGGAGAAGTGGGTTACGCGGACGCGCACCTGGCCATCTTCCAGCTCCGGGAGTTCCTGCTCTTCAAGTTTGAAGGTCTTGTCGTCGGGGATACCCGCAGGCCGTTCAGCCAGTACCCAGCGGCGTGTTGTCATGCTTCCCATTTGCGGCGCTCCCTGCTTTGTTGTTGCAAACGACATAGCAAGCCTTTGGGGAAAAATGAAATGACAACGGGTGCTGGCGGGTTGCAGTCCTATATCGACGAGCCGGAGCATGTGGGCATGCTGCGTGAAACACTGAAGCGGTTCGTGGAGGAAAAAGCGCCCCGTGAGAAGCGTCGCGAGTGGGACAGGTCACACCAGTTTCCCCGCGATGTGTTTGCAGAGGTGGCCAAGCTCGGCATATGCGGGCTGACAATTCCCGAAGAGAATGGCGGAGCCGGTGTAGACCTGATGGCTGCGGTGGCTGTGATTGAGGAACTGGCGCAGGCGGGCGCATTTCTGGCCGGGCCGTTTATCCATGCGGCTTTTTATGGTGGTGCCAATGTGTCCGAGAACGGCTCGGATGCTCAAAAGGCAGAGATGCTGCCCAGGCTTGCATCTGGAGAGATGTTTTTTGCCTATGGGCTGTCAGAACCTGATGTGGGCGGTGATCTGCCCAGTGTCAAAACCCGCGCACGGATGGAAGGTGATGAGATTGTCATCAACGGGTCCAAGCGCTGGTGCACCGGGGCCGACTTCGCAGACGTGATCTATTGTCTCGTCAACTCCGACCCGGACGGCAAGAAGTACAAGAACCTCTCTGTGGTACTGATCCCGACGGACGCGCCGGGTGTGACGATGCAGCCGATTGAACACGCAAACCTGCGCTACACCTTGTCGTCGGATGTGTATTTCGATGATGTGCGGGTGCCTGCGTCAGCGGTTCTGGGTGGCCCTGAAAAGTGGAACAAGGGCTGGGGACAGCTGGCGGGCAAGACGCTGGACGTTGAAAAGATCGAGATCACCGCGGTGGCCTTTGGTCTGGCCCGTGCCGCGGTGGAAGAGGCATGGCAATACGCGCAGGAGCGCGAGCAATTCGGACGAGTGATATCCGGACATCAGTCCGTACGGCACGCGCTGGTGGATGCGCGCACCATGCTGCA
>JBCBUN010000159.1:0-5241 GCA_039818145.1 Pseudomonadota bacterium | reverse complement strand
AGAAGGTTGCCCACGAGGAGTACGCAGGTATGAAAGTAATCGTCGTCGGGCTTGGTGTTCAGGGCCACAAGCGCCGCCACCACGCAGGGGACGATTTCGTCGCCACGGTCGATCCTGTTAATCCGGATGCGGACTACAAGACCATTCAGGACGTCCCTCTGGCAGACTATGAAGCGGCCCTGTGCTGTGTGCCGGATGCGCCCAAGATCGACCTGCTGACCTACCTGTTTGAAAACGGCAAACACGCCCTCGTCGAAAAGCCGCTCTTTGCAGCTGACGATGCAGACCTTCTGAAGCTTGAAGCACTTGCCCAGAAGAACAACGTTGTCGCTTACACGGCCTACAACCACCGCTTTGAGCCACACTACGTTGCGATGCATGACCTGATTGCATCCGGCAAGCTCGGCCGCATCTATCATTGCCGCATGTTCTACGGCAACGGCACGGCGCGCTTGGTGCGCGACAGTGCATGGCGCGACAAGGGATCAGGCGTATTGCCGGATCTTGGATCGCACCTGCTCGACACAGCCTCATTCTGGTTTGGTGATCTGGGCGACGACTTCAACATCGTCTCCTCCAGCAACTACGAAAACAAAGCACCCGACCATGTGGTGTTTGCCTCCGGCGAAACACGCCCGAAGCTGGAAATGGAAATGACGCTGCTCATGTGGCGCAACCACTTCACCTGCGACATCTTTGCTGAGAACGGCACCGCCCACATCACGTCCCTGTGCAAGTGGGGGCCGTCTACCTTCACCACCCGCATGCGCGTACTACCGTCCGGCCGTCCGCCGGAGGAAAGCAAAACGCTGGTACAGGAAGACCCCACATGGGCGGCTGAATACGCCCATTTCAAAGGTCTGGTGACCTCTGGCACCAAGACCAGCCTTGCAAACGACATCTGGCTGAACCGGCTGCTCGGCAAACTGAGCGCGGAAGCCCTTGAGAAAGTGAGCCGATGACATCGACCGACACCCTGCCGGTCATCGGCTTTGCCGGGATGACCCATCTGGGCCTCAACTCTGCCGTCGGCATGGCCGAAAAAGGCTTCGATGTTGTGTGCTTTGATCCAGATGCCACGCTCATCGGACAGCTGGAAACCGGCGAGATGCCGGTTCTGGAACCAGACCTGCCCGAACTGGCTTCCAAGAACAAAGATCGCATCACCTACGCCAGCGACCTGTCGGTCCTGGAGCGATGCGATGTGCTCTACGTGGCACCCGACGTGCCTGTGACCGATGATGGTGTCAGCGACCTGACCGACCTTGACGCTCTGTTGGAGAAAGTCATCCCAGCCATCCGTAAGGATGCAGTTTTGGTCAATCTCAGCCAGGTGCCACCCGGCTTCACCCGCGCCCGCACGCGCCCCGGCCTCAACATGTTCTATCAGGTTGAGACGCTGATCTTCGGCCGCGCCATCGAGCGCGCCTTGCATCCTGAGCGCTACATCATCGGCTGCCCGGACCCGGACGCCCCCTTGCCGGACGCTTTTCGCACGTGCCTTGAAGCCTATGACTGCCCGATCCTGCCCATGCGCTATGAGAGCGCCGAACTGTGCAAGATTTCGATCAATTGCTGCCTTGTCGCCTCCATCAGCGTCGCCAACACCCTGTCAGAGCTCTGCGAAGGTATTGGCGCTGACTGGTCCGAGATAGCGCCGGCCCTCAAGCTGGACCGCCGCATAGGCCAGTACTCATACCTTTCACCGGGCCTTGGTATTGGCGGCAGCAATCTGATCCGCGATCTCATCACAGTCACACGTTTTGCCGAGGAGACCGGCAGCGACGCGTCTGTTATCGCCGCATGGATTCGCAACAGCGCCTACCGCAAGGAATGGGCGTTGCGCACCCTCCACGAACGTGTGCTCTCCACCATGGACGATCCGCTGGTGGCGGTCCTGGGCCTCTCCTACAAGGAGAACACCCACTCCACCAAAAATTCGCCTGCCTTTGCCATGATCGAAAATCTGCACCCCTACCGGGTCAAAGCCTTTGATCCCGTGGTGAAGACGAGCGCTGCTCCGCATCCAGTGCCAATTGATGCCGCTGATCCATTGGACTGCGCCAAAGGGGCTGACGTTGTGTGCATCATGACCCCGTGGGACGATTTCAAATCCATCGACCCGGCGAAACTGGCGGACGTCATGGCCGGCAAATGGGTTCTTGATCCCTACCGGGTGCTGGACGCCAAGGCCTGCACCAAGGCGGGCCTCTCCTATCTGACACTGGGGGTGTCTGATGCTTGAGCACCTGAACACGGACCCGACCCCACCCAATCGCGTTGTCATTCTTGGCCGCGAAGGCTTTGTGGCCAGCACGCTGGCAGCGACGCTGGAAGCAGCGGGCATCAATCACTTGGCTCTGGGCCACGCTGAACATGATCTGACGACTGCTGATGCCGGAGAGCAGCTAGCCGCGGCGCTTGAAGAGACCGACACACTGGTATTTGTCTCAGCGATCGCACCCAGCCGGGACGCGGCCGCCATGGCAACAAACATGCGCATGGTTGATTCGGTTGCGCAGGCGGTGTCCACCCGCCCGGTCAGCCACCTGGTTAACATCAGCTCAGACGCAGTCTACGAGGACGCCGCCCATCTGGTGCATGAGGGTCTGGCACCGGCACCTGGCTCACCCCACGGCGCCATGCATCTGGCCCGCGAGATATTGCTGTCCGGTGCCATGAAGGGCGCTGGCGTGCCGCTGGCCCACCTGCGTCCCAGCCTCCTGTATGGCACCGCAGACCCACACAATGGCTATGGCCCTAACCGCTTCCGGCGTCAGGCTCAGGCTGGCGAAACCATAACTTTGTTCGGTGAAGGCGAGGAAAAGCGCGACCATGTGGCCGTTGAGGACGTAGCTGCCCTCATTTCCCAGGTCATCCAGCACCGCTCGACCGGCATTCTTAACATTGCCACCGGCACGTCACGCTCCTTCCGGGAATGCGCGGAACTGGCCGTGGAAATCGCAGGCAAAGGGAGTGTTTCGGGCACCCCTCGCCAGAACCCGATTACCCACCGGCATTTCGATGTGACGGCACGGCTTAAGGCCTTTCCAGCATTCAGCTTTATCGATTTTGACGAGGGATTCCGAAAATCCTTCAACCGGGTTGACTCATGATGGCGGCGTGCCGATTGTGCGCCGCAATGTTACCGCCTACCGCCTTCTGCGGACGGGTTTTTGGGGGATATAGGACGTGAAAACGGCTCTCGTTATTGGAGGCGGCTTTGCAGGCTGCGCCGCGGCTCACCAGCTTCAGCTGATGGGCGGCTGGGACACCACGGTTGTTGAGGCAGCGCCCTTTCTGGGTGCCGGCGTACGCACCCAGTATTATGGCGGCCACCCCTACACATTCGGCCCGCGTCACTTCCTGACGCCATGGCCCCATGTCTATGAATTCCTCAACACCTACGTCCCAATGCGCCGCTGCGCAGACCACCAGTTCCTGACCTATGTGTCGGATGACGAGCAGTTTTACGGCTACCCGATCCACGCTGACGACATTCCGACAATGCCGGAAGCCGCCCAGATCGAAAATGAGCTGTCCGCGGTCAACATGAGCGCCATTCAGCGTCTGGATAACCAGAAGCTCGCTGAAATGACCCGCCAGGACGTCAAGAACCTCAACAACGCCTCGCTTGCCACGAACTTTGAAGAGTTCTGGATCAACTCCATCGGCGAGACCCTCTACCGGAAGTTCGTCGACAAATACTCCCGCAAGATGTGGCAGATCGACGACAACAAGCAGATTGATGACTTCACCTGGTCCCCCAAGGGCGTGACCGTGAAGGAAGGCGGCCGTGCCGCATGGGATACAGCCATCTCCGCTTACCCCATCGCCTTCAATGGCTATGACGACTACTTCAAGATCGCAACGGAAGACGCCAAGGTCCACTTGGGTACCCGCATCACCGATTACGACATCCCCAACAAGACGGTGGTGATCGACGGCGAGAAGCGCAAGTTCGACATTATCGTCAACACCATCTCTCCGGACCACCTGTTCGAACAGTGCCACGGGGAGCTGCCCTATATCGGCCGCGACCTGCACACGATCGTGCTGCCGGTCGAGTTCGCCCTGCCTGAAGACGTGTACTTCATCTACTTCGCAGGCGACGAGAAGTTTACCCGCATCACTGAGTACAAAAAGTTCACGCTTCACAAGGCGCCGACGACGTTGATCACACTCGAGATTCCGTCAATGACGTCCAAGTACTACCCGATGCCGATTGAATCTGAAAAAGCCAAAGCGCAAAAGTATTTCGACGAGATGCCTGACGGCGTGTTCTCCGTTGGCCGCGCCGGTAGCTACCTCTACAACGTGGACATCGACGACACTCTCGATCACGCCATGAAAGTTGCTGCCGACCTCAAGTCGTAACCATCCAGCCGGGGTGTGACCGGCACCCCGAAGTCTCAACGGGTCTGAACTAGAAAGAATTTTCCATGTCCGACAAGAAAACCACGCCACCAGTTGCAATTGAGCCCAGCCTCGACGAGCCGTGGGTCAACCTTGGCAATGCCGACAGCCACAAGGACTGGGGCCGCGACGAGGAAATTCAGTACAACCAGACCAACCGTCAGACGGAGAAGGCGCACTTCTATAGCAAGACCTTCGACTTCCTGACCGACAACCGCGTGCATGGTGACTATCACGAGTTCGGCTGCCACCGCTGCCGCACCTTCCGCATGGCGCTGACAGAAGCCCGTCGGCACAACCTCGACAGCATGCAGTTTCACGCCTTTGACAGCTTCGAAGGCCTGCCCGACCCCACCACTGATACATCCGTGGAAATCTGGAAGAAGGGCGTGCTCACCACGACGGAAGAGCAGTTC
Organism: Pseudomonadota bacterium; assembly: GCA_039818145.1. Lineage (GTDB taxonomy): Bacteria > Pseudomonadota > Alphaproteobacteria > CGMCC-115125 > CGMCC-115125 > Pyruvatibacter. The sequence continues at coordinate 409 of JBCBUN010000159.1, read as the reverse complement.
ATGGGCATGGTCAAAGACCACGGCATGTATGTGGACAACGTCTCGACCATCAAGGGCTACTACGACGACAGCCTGACAAAGGAGCTGCAGAAGCAGTACCTCGATTCAGGCCGTAAGATTTCCCTCGTGAACATCGACTGCGACCTCTACGAGTCAGCCGTTCCCGTGTTCAACTTCATTGAGCCGCTCCTTCAGGAAGGCACGGTCATCTACATGGATGACATGTTCGCCGGCTACAAAGGCAGCCCCAAGAAGGGCGTCGCCAAGGCATTTCTCGAATGGCAGGAGCGCTCGCGCTGGAAGATCGTCCGTCACATGGACATTTCCTGGTGGGGCCGTTCCTACATCGTCTATCTCGACAAGACCGGCGTCGACGGCGTCATCTAAATCCCGTCTGGCCGATCAGGAG
>JBCBUN010000158.1:0-5243 GCA_039818145.1 Pseudomonadota bacterium | reverse complement strand
CGCGGCTACGGCCTGCCGATTGCCGAGGTCATTTCCGAAGGCAATGTCGGCCTCATGCAGGCAGTCAAACGCTTCGACCCGGAAAAAGGCTTCCGCCTCTCCACCTACGCCATGTGGTGGGTGCGTGCTGCCATTCAGGAATACGTCCTGCGCTCATGGTCTCTGGTGAAGATCGGCACAACGGCTGCGCAGAAGAAGCTGTTCTTCAATCTGCGCAAGGCCAAGGGCAAGATCGACGCCCTGGAAGATGGCGACCTGCGTCCCGAACACGTGCAGTCCATCGCCACCAAGCTCGGCGTGCCTGAGCAGGACGTGATCAACATGAACCGTCGCATGTCCAATGGGGGCGATCAGTCCCTTAACGCGCCCATGCGCGCGGACGCAGACGGCGGTGAGTGGCAGGACTGGCTGGTCGATGAGAGCGAAAGTGCTGAAGAGGCCATCTCTGAAAGCGAAGAGTTGCTGCGTCGCCGTGAGATGCTGGCTGCGTCCATGCAGACCCTCAACGAACGCGAAATGCACATCCTCACAGAGCGCCGCCTCAAGGATGAGCCTTCAACGCTTGAAGAACTGAGCCAGGAATACGGCATCAGCCGCGAACGCGTCCGCCAGATCGAAGTCCGGGCGTTTGAAAAGCTGCAAAAGGCCATGAAGGCCGCCCACAAGGATGAAATCCGGGCGACCCGCGAAAAGGCTGAGGAATACGCAAGCTAGCCTGCGGCACGCATAAGGGGGCAACGCATGGCCGAGAACACTCAACCAGCGTGGGAGACCCAATGGTGGCTTGAGACGGGCGATGACGCGGCCCGTCCAGCCTACCGCCGCCAGGCCATGGCTTTTCTCGCCATCACCTTCGCCATTACCTATGGCGTCGGTGTCCTTGCCTTTCTCTTTCCTGATGTGCTGATCGGGGCTGACGGCCTGAGCGGCCCGCGCGCTCAGGTGTTTTTCTTTCTGGCCGTGTACGGTCCCACCCTCGCGGGCCTCATCCTCATCATCGCCCACAAAGGCTTGCGCAAGGGCATGGCGGATGTCTGGCGTGGCATTGTTGCCCCCGGCAGGCCACTGGCATGGCTTGTGTGGTTGGCCGCAGCACTTGTTCTCCTGCCCCTTGGCTGGCTTCTGGTAAACCTGCTCGCTCATATCGGGCTTGCCGGTGCACCGGTCGGGCACGCCGACATGGCCCTTCTGGCCAGCGTGCCGCTCCTGCTGGTGACCACCACCGCTCTGCTGTCAGACCCCGGGCCCATTGGGGAGGAATATGGCTGGCGCGGTTACTTCCTGCCGCGGCTGATTGTGCTGATGGGGCCGCTGAGGGCCAGCATTCTCATTGGCATTATCTGGGGCATCTGGCACCTGCCGGTGTTTTTCTTTCCCGGCACCAATCAGGCCAGCCTGAGCTTCGTTTTCATGCTCGCCAACTGGATCGGCTGCAGCATCGTCATGACCTGGATATTTATCCGCTCCGGCGGCAACTGGTTGCTGTCCGGCGTTGTCGTGCACGCCTCGATAAACACCAGCCTCGCCATCGGTGCGGCAGCGATTGATCCTGTTTATGCCCTTGGCAGCGTCCTCATGGCGAGCGCCATTCTTCTCCTGCGCGGTCCGGATCTCGACCTAGAATGGATGCGCGCGAGACGCTAGCGTCCTGCATCCGCCAGCCCCACCGCCTTGCAGGAGCGGCACCGCAGCTGGATCGTTGACCCGTCCGTGCCTTTGAACTGCATCTGCACCCACCGGCCCTCGGCGTCGTACCAGACCTCATTGTCGATCGCGCCTGAATACTGGTAGCGCGTGGCATCAAGCATGCCGTGCGCGGTGTCGACCTGTTCAATACCCTTCGACGCAAGATCAATTTCCGCAACGCGGCCGGTGAAGGTATCAAGCACGCGGGTGGACCCGATGACGCCTGCGTTCCAGTGATTGGTGGGATAAATGCCCACGGGCGCCTCATCGGTGCCGTTGGGTCCCGTCACTGTGAGAATGCCGCCTTCGGCCCCAGCCTCAATCTCGCTGATCGTGCCGCCGTCATTGGTGCGCGCGGTCATTGAGATCAATGCCCCGTCCTGCCACAGCGCGTCGGACTCATATTCAAAGCGATAGACCGTGATGAACAGCGCTGAGACAGCAAGGTCTGTGGACGTCTGAACGCGCAGCCCGTCATCCACCTCATTGAACTGAACAACATGCTCCCCGATCTCGGAGCCGCCGCGGTAAACGTCAAACTCTATGCGGTCGCCATAAAGCGCCCGAACGTCCTCGATAGAGGCGGCAGCCGCCGGCAACGCTCCACCCCCAAGGGTCAGACCAGCCGAAACAATCGCTGACAGAAATATGCGCGGCATGAGACGCCTCGTTACATGCGTGAAACTCTAAGTTTCATACGCACCTAAGGGCCAAGCGGTTTTACTGCTCAGATTCGGCGGGCAGGTGAAACTCTGCCTCAATCAGCACGTCAATTCGATCACCCACGCCCATGGACGTCCCTTCCGGTGGTAGTCCGTTCGTCAGACCGAATTCAGATCGATTGAACGCCCCTGTCGCGGAGAACCCGATAACGGCCTCAAGATCGCCAAAGGGCTTGTTGCCATAGCCGCCATTGAATGTGACATCCAGCACCACCGGGCGGGTCACCCCCATCAGCGTCAGATCGCCCGTCACTTCTGCTGTGTCCTTGCCGGTCATGGTGATGTCCGTCGAGACATACCGAATGTCAGGATACTCATCCGCATTGAGCCAGTCCGGGCCTGTCAGCGCCGCATTGAAGTCCGGCTCCGAAAACGGAAACTGGGTTTCTAGCGACGCCGCATCAACCGTCACCGACAGGGCCGCCTTGTCCGGTTCTGCGGGATCAATGACCAGCGTGGCATCCATCCGCGTAAATCTTGCCCGGTAAGTGGACAGTCCCAGATGGTCGACCCCGAGAATGAGGCTCGCATGGGACAGGTCCAGACCGTACTTGCCCGCCGGAAGGTCGGCCCCCGGCATCATGGAGGCATCCGGCGTATGGTCATGGCCCTCATGCGCAGGAACAGACAATGCGAGTCCTGCCACAAGCAGCCAGGCCGCGCCGGCAACAGCCAGCGCGCCTGTCCATGTTTTAAGCTGCATTACTTGCACGCTCCGCTTACGGCTACTCAGCCGCCACACCGGTGCCGATCGGGCACGTCACGCCGGTGCCGCCAAGCCCGCAATAGCCGTTGGGGTTCTTGGCGAGATATTGCTGGTGATAGTCTTCAGCAAAATAGAACTCCGGCGCAGAGCGGATTTCCGTCGTAACGGCATCATAGCCACGCGCACCCAGCTCCGTCTCATACATCGTCTTGGACGCTTTGGCAGCCGCCAGCTGGTCATCCGTATACGTATAAATGGATGACCGGTACTGTGTGCCCACGTCATTGCCCTGACGCATGCCCTGGGTGGGGTCGTGAGACTCCCAGAACGTCTTGAGCAGAGTGTCGAAGCTTACCTTGCTGGGGTCATATACAACCAGCACAACTTCCGTGTGGCCGGTTTGACCAGAACACACCTCTTCATAGGTCGCATTGGGCGTATAGCCGCCGGAATAGCCAACAGCGGTTACATGGACGCCGTCCAACTCCCAGAACTTGCGTTCTGCACCCCAGAAGCAACCAAGGCCGAACTGCACCTGTTCCAAGCCCTGTGGGTACGGACCCTTGAGAGCCGCACCGTTCACAAAGTGTGTGTCAGCGGTGGGAATATCAAAATCACGGCCCGGCAATGCGGCTGTTTCAGCCACCATTTCGGCCTTTTTGCGCAGAAACATGGGAATGCCTCCTTTTGGCAGAATGTCTTGCCTACAATGTAGGGTCTCCACGGCCTCACGACCAGCAGGCGGTTTTTCACAAAGCCGCTAGCGCTTCACCATCATCGCGATACCGGTGGCCCAGTCCATCTGGATGAACGCAAATCCCTCCCGCCCGCGAAGGTCCTCCAGATAGGCATCCACATTGGTCTGATGCCCGTCCGGCCAGTTCGGCTGCGGCAGAAGATCATCCACCACATAAAGGCCGCCCGGCCTGAGCGCTTCCAGAGCCTCATCCAGATGGGAGAACTTGCCCGGCCACGCATCGGCAAAAATCAGATCATACGATTCTGCATCCGTGCGCTCCAGAACCGCCCCGCCATCGTCCAGCTCAAACGTCACCCGCGGATCAGCCCCCAGCACATCCCGCGCAATGCCTTGCGGCGCCTCATCCGTATCCACACTCAGCAGATGCGACTGCGCATCCATGCCCGACAGAAGCCAGGCGACCCCAAGCCCACAGCCGGTGCCGAGCTCAAGAAACTGCCCACCCGGCTTTGAGGCCGCAAGCGACGCCAGCAACGCCCCCACCTGCATGCCCGAATTCATGTCGAAGCCAAACGCCTCGGCGCGGGTGTTAATTTCAGCCAGGGAGGACGCTAATTTGGTTTCCATCAGGGTCTTTCTTGATATGACAGGGTCCAGACCAACACCGAACTGGATAGAGCGATGAAAATTGCCATCGGCACAGACCATGCGGGCTTTCACTACAAGGAGAAGATCAAGGCCTTCCTGATCGCGCAAGGTCACGAGGTCGAAGACTTTGGCACCTTCAGCGACGCCGCATGCGACTACCCGGATTTTGTCTTTCCGGCCGCCAACGCGGTCGCCTCCGGCGACTGTGACAGAGGCATCGTTCTGGGTGGCTCGGGCAATGGCGAAGCAATCGCGGCCAACCGGGTCAAGGGCATCCGCTGCACAGTCTGCTGGAATGCTCTGTCCGCAGAAATGGCCCGCCGCCACAATGACTCAAACGTCCTGTCCCTGGGCCAGCGGATGATTGAGGAAAGCGACGTGACCGACATCGTGCAGACATGGCTCGACACACCGTTTGATGGCGGACGGCACCAGCGGCGCATCGTCAAACTCGAAGCCTGAGCCAAGGGCCAAATTCAGAACAAAAGAAAGGGCCGTTCCAGCGCGCTGCCGGATACGACCCTTCCCCGTGACTTCAGCGGGGTCGAAACCCCTAAAGCTAAAAGCACTAACCGCTAGCAGACCACCTCAGAGGATGCCCCAAAAAGACCCGCTACCGACAAGGACCCAAAGCCCCGCTGCGTGACACTCGACATTGGATCACCTCCTTTCAATACGTTAGAACCACGTACGAGGCTGAGGTGATTTGCGATTTTACGCAAGCAGGAAATTTGTGACCAGAGTACGAATTTGGCTTCCTCCCCCTTCAGCGCCTCATTCG
>JBCBUN010000157.1:0-5274 GCA_039818145.1 Pseudomonadota bacterium | reverse complement strand
GATCCGATTATCCTGATGACGAAGCATGTGGACACCAGAAGCTTTCCTCACTGGTCCATGGGTTACGCAGCACCGGAAAACCTGTCAGACGAACATCGCGACATCATCATTTCCCTGACCAGCCTGATTGAAAACCTCGAGGCTCAGTTCGAAGGCACAAGCCCCGAGATTTCGGTCCTCGCAGGCAGCTTCGTCCGTAGTTTCAGAGACTTTGGTCTGGCGTGATTCAGCTGGCCTAATCAAACGGGCACGCAGAACGAAACAAGGCCCGACGCGTATGTCGGGCCTTTGTCGTCTTTGCCTTGGCACTTAGCGTTCAGAGAAGGCTGTATCGAGAGACCGGAACACCGGCTTGAGCAGATACCGCACGATCGACTTTGAACCGGTGACGATTTCTGCGTTGACCACCATACCTGGCAAGACAAGATGCTTGGTCAGTTCGGTGCCCACATAGTTGCGGTCCAGCTTGATGGTTGCGTAATAGAAATGCTCACCGCGATCATTTTCAAATGTTGACGCCGAAATTTCACTGACGCTGCCTTCAAGCGCACCGAAACGCGCCGGATCATAGGTGGTCACGCGGACATGCGCCCGGTCGCCAATGGAAACATGGCCAATGTCCTTGGGGTCGACCTCAACCTGAGCAACCAACTCGTCATCGATGGGCACGATTTCCAGAACCGGATCACCGGGACGGACAACATCGCCGACAGCCTTGACCGTCAGACCTTTGACAAGCCCACGAGCAGGCGCGCGCAGTGCAAGACGTTTGACCCGGTCCTGCGCCTTGGCAATCTGATTGTTGACTTCTTCCAGCTCTCCCAAAGCGCGGGCGCGATCACGCTTCGCCTCATCAAGCAAACGTGCGTTGATTTCTTTCAGGCTCAGCTCCGCCTCAAGCAACGCCTGTTCGACTTCCGCAACCCGGCCCTGTGTCGTAATCAGCTCGCCACGGGTCTGTTCGACGGCGCGCTGGCTTTCAAGAAATGCAATACGCGAGACAAGGCCTTTTTCCAGCAGACCGCGACGCATCTCCATCTGCTCTTCCAGGATGCTCACCTGCGTCTCCAGATTGGTGACACGGCGCTGCAGAGAAGAAAGCTCAGCCTGGCGCTGCGCAATACGTGACCGCGCCACACCGCGCTGCTCAGCGCGAGACGCGTCCTGAAGTTCCCACGCTTCCATCTGTTCGTCTGCAAGGTGCATGAACTCGGCATCCACGTTGAACACAGGCTCCTGCTCATCCACGAAAGCAGCCTGACGTTCCGCAGTCAGTTGCAGGGACGCCGCTTTGGCGCGTGCCTGATCAAGGTCAGCACCGGCAAGGGCCGGTTGAAATTGAACCAGCGCTTCGCCGGCTTCAACAAGGGCACCATTGCTCACCAGAATGTCCCCGACGATGCCGCCTTCAAGATGTTTGACGGTCAGCACGGAGCCGGCGGGTTCCACCTGGCCTGCAGCAACTGCCAGTTCGCGAACAGTGGTCAGGGATGCCCAGATGACGGCCATCCCGACAAACAGGCTCACGACAGTCAGCACAAGGCTGGCAACCCGTGGGGCTTTGCCTTCCTCAAGCGCAAGCGGCAACGCCAGGAGTTTTTCATCCGGCGCACCCAGTACACGGCGCTTGAGTTTATGAAGACCCAGTTTCACTTCTAGCCCCCGAACAGCTCGGCAAGCACCTGGTCCGGCGGACCATCCAGTGCCACGCGACCCTGGTCAATGACGACAACACGATCAGCTATCTTCATATGGGACGGGCGTTGAGTAACCATTAAAACTGTAGCGTTCCCCTTAAGTTTTGCGAGTTTTTCGCGCAAAAGCTCATCTCCTTCGTCGTCCAGATTGTTTGCTGGCTCATCAAGAAGGTAAATGGGTGCGTTTTTGACGTAGGCGCGGGCCAACGCAAAGCGTTGCTTCATGCCGTCTGCCATCCGCCGCTGGAACTGGTCCGTCATCCGCGTCTCAAGCCCCTCAGGGAGCGAGGCCACAAATTCACCAAGGCCCGCATCTTTCAATGCGGTCTGAATGTCCTCTTCACTCGCCGTGGGCTGCGCCAGACGCATGTTCTGCGCCAGGGTGCCGTGGAAAACCGACGTCCGCTGGGCCACATATCCAATCGACTGACGCAGATCTCCCTTGTCTAGCTGACGAAGATCATTGCCATCAATGCTGACAGCACCCGCCTGAGGCATGTAGAGCGCCGAACAGATTTTGAGGATGGTCGACTTGCCCGAACCACTGGCACCGGTAATCGCAATCATTTCTCCGGGCTTCACCACAAAGTCCACACCGACCAGCGCCGGTTCGGCACGCGGCGTATATCGGAAGCTCACTTTGCCAAAGGCAATACGGCCCTTGAAGCTGCGATAGAAGGATTGCTGCTGACCCGGCGCGCGTTCGACCTGAATGCGCATCAACTGGTTGACCTGTGCCAGCGACTGCTTGACCTGCTCAATACGGTTGATGCCAAGAAACGCTGCCTGAATAGGCGCAAGAAGCCGCCAGACCAAAGCCATGGTGGCAATGAGCGCCCCGATGGTCATCATGTCTTCCATCACCATCAAGGTGCCGACAGCAAGTGTTGCGACGCCTGATGCCATCATCATGGACTGGCTCAGGGTTTGAACAATGACCCCAAGGTGTGACACGGAATGATGCGCTGCTGCACCCTTGGCGGAGATATCCCTGAAACGCGTTTTCCAATGCAGCCCATTGCCGGACTGACGAACAACACGCTGGTTCTCGATGGTTTCAATCAGGAATGCCTGCCGCGCTGAGCGTGCCTCGCCCAGCTTGGCCACGCGGGATTTGCTGATCGGCCACGTGACCAGCCCGAGAATTGTGAACCCGACAATAAGAGCAACCGGTACAAAGCCGATCACCCCACCAATCATGAAGACCGTTACCAGGAACATGAGCAAAAATGGTAGATCGAGCGCGGATGCTGCCAGTGGCCCGGTAAAGACTTCGCGCACGGTTTCAAACTGCTTCAGACGGGCAATCTGCGCACCAATAGGCGCACGCTCCGTCATGCTCACCGGCATGTTGAGTAGTTTTTGAAACGCTGCAGCGCCAATCAGCATATCCAGCCGTGCGCCCACATAAGCGAGCATCTGCCCTCTTACGAGTCGCAGCCCGCAGTCCGCCATGACAGCAAGCAGGACGCCGCCGAGGAAGAACGCAAGTGTGTCAGGCGACCGCGTGGCAACCACCTTGTCGTACACACCCATAATGAAGAGCGGCACGACAACGGCGAAAATATTGATGACGAAGGTAAGGGCAATGGCCTGCCAGATGACAGCCTTGAAGCGCTTGACCACATCACCCAGCCAGTTGCGTTGGGCGGCCTTTTCCTGTTCCTCAAGAGACTCGCTGGATTTGCGAATGTAGTAGGCGGTGCCGAGAGTCGCGCCGGCGGAGACTTCAACCACGTCCCCCAACACACCATCCAGCACCGTAAGCATGTCGCCATTGCGCTCAAGCACAAGACCGGCCGTCTTGCCGTCCTGCTCAAACAAGCAGGGCAGCAACTCCGCGCGCAGATCAGCCAGCGTGGTGCGCTCAGGCACCGTTACGTAGTGCAGATTTGCCAGCACCATCCGGAGGTCGGCGAGATCGAGAGAATCCGCAAAGTGCGGCAGGGCTTCAGCCAGATGACGCGCTTCGCCGCGCCAGCCAAGCGCATGAAGCAGCGGCACCAGGCATGCACCGGTGGCAGATGTCGGCTGGAAACTGGAAAGCCCGCCGCCATGCAGCAGGTTTTCAAGACGCGGCGCGGATGCGGGCATACTCATGCTGCACCCCCTGCCTGGGCGGCGGTATCCTGATTGGCGTCTTCAACCTGCGCAGCGGCCGCATCATCGGCAGCGTCTGTTTCAGCCTCCGGTTCCATGATCTGGGGCTGCGGCGTAAACTCATGGTTGAGCCGCGCCCGTCCCTTGCGGATGGAGATCACGCGATCGGCAAGGCGAATGAGCGATGGCCGATGGCTCACAGCAATAATCGTGATCTTGCCTTTGAGCTCTTTCAGCGCATCTGTCAGTTGAGTGTCCGCCTTGCGGTCAAGCCCGGCATTGGCTTCATCAAAGAGCAGAATGCGGGCGTCGCGTGCCAGCGCCCGGGCAATCACAATGCGCTGCATCATGCCGCCAGGGAGCTCATCGGAGATGCCCTGACTGACTTCGGTGTCATAGCCCTGCGGCAGCCGGTGAATGTCTTCCTCAAGGCCGATCATCCGTGCAGCTTCGCGCGCGCGGTCAATGGCATCGCCTTCGCGGAACATCGTGAGGTTCTCTAGAATGGTACCTTTGAAGAGCGTCGCCATGGCAGGCATATAGGCAATATCCAGCGCCAGATCGTCGCGCCGCTCACCGCTCGCCTCGTATTCGTCAATGAAGACCTGACCTTCATCAGGAGCTAGCTCACCCATGATCATCTTGAGCAGGGTCGACTTGCCATCGCCTTCAGGCCCCGTAAGCGCCAGCATCTCGCCGGGCTTCACGATGAGGCTGAATTTGTCGAGAAGTGTGTCCCCTTCCCCATAGCTGAAGGTGACATCGCGGAACGACACATTGCCTTCCAGATCATCTATGCGAACAGGCTCGCTCTCAGGCGCGCAGTCCATGCCTTGCAGTTCAGCCACCTGCGCCCGAGCAACATCAAGGCTTTGCAGCTGCGTCCATACGCTCATCCCCTTGAGTAGCGGCTGCAACGCCCGGCCGCCCAGCAATGTGCAGGCCGCCAATCCGCCCACAGACAATGACCCGCCGATCACCAGCAACGCGCCGGCGGAGACAATGAGGATCATGGTGAGGTTGGAGATGATGCCACCGATGGTCTGAACCAGATTGCCCAGAACGATGGATTTGTACGCTGACCCGGCGCCCGTGCTCTGCAGCCGCTCATAGCGGCGCTGCATCTGGGGCTCCATGGCCATGCTCTTGATCGTCTGGATGCCCGATAGTGCTTCGATGATGAAGCTATAGCGGCGGTCATCAAGTTCGGCCCGCTGAGCCTGACGCTCCTTGAGCGCGCGCCCGGCGAAAACGGAAACCAATGCCAGCAAGGCGATCATGGCCAGTGGTACGAGTACCACCGGCCCGCCAATGACAAAGATCAGTCCAAGGAAGATAAACAGGAACGGCAGGTCCACCAGCAACAGCCGGGACTGCCCACCGTAAAATTCACGCAATGTGTCGATCGCCTGCAACCGATCCAGATGCACGCCGGGAGGGGCCTTCTCGATCTCTGAAGGACTTGCATAGAGGAAAC
>JBCBUN010000156.1:0-5277 GCA_039818145.1 Pseudomonadota bacterium | reverse complement strand
ACTATCGGCAACGAACGCGACGCGCAGCATGTTTGTTGCGCCCGGCGTGCCGAGTGGCACGCCGGCCATGATCACGATGCGATCGCCAACGCGCGCCATGCCCTGCTGGAACGCAAGGCGTCCGGCACGATCCACCATGTCATCCAGGTCCTTGGCGTCTTCGGTCAACACGCAGTTAAGGCCCCATACCAATGACAGCCGCCGGGCGGTGGGTGCGTGCGGCGTCAGCGCCAGCACCGGTACGTTGCTGCGTTCTCGGGCCGCCCGCATGCCGGTTGACCCGGACGTTGTGTAGCAAACGATGGCCGCGGCCTGGAGTGTTTCGGCGACCGTCCGGGCTGCCTTGCTCAATGCGTCGGGACCGGTCGGCTCGGGTTCTGTGCGTTGGGCGTTGATGATCTGGCCATAGTTGGGGTCGGTCTCGATGGATTCAGCAATGCTGTTCATCATCGCAACGGCTTCAACGGGATAGTCACCGGCTGCCGACTCGGCAGACAGCATGACGGCATCTGCACCTTCAAACACGGCAGTGGCAACGTCTGACACTTCCGCGCGGGTTGGCACGGGGTTCTGGATCATGCTTTCGAGCATCTGGGTTGCCACGACCACGGGCTTGCCGGCGCGCCGGGCGGCACGTGTAATGCGCTTTTGCAGTCCGGGAACTGTTTCGACCGGGCATTCCACGCCCAGATCGCCTCGGGCAACCATCAGCCCGTCGGAAATATCGAGGATGGCGTCCAGATCATTGATGGCGGACGGCTTTTCGATCTTTGCCATAATGGCGGCGCGACCACGGGCCAGTTTTTTGGTTTCCGCCACGTCCTGGGCAGACTGAACGAATGACAGGGCGATCCAGTCAACATCGAGATTGAGTGCGGCTTCCAAGTCGCTGCGATCCTTGCCGGTGAGGGCGGGGATCGGCAGCACGGCGTCGGGAATATTGACGCCCTTGCGGGAAGTCAGTTTTCCGCCCGCAACAACTGTGGTGGTGAGACTCGATCCGTCGGTCTCTTCAACGCGCAGATTGATCTTGCCGTCGTCCAGCAGCAGGTGATGACCTGGTTCAGCGACTTCTAGAATTTCCGGGTGGGGCAATGGCGCTCGGCTCTTGCTGCCCGGTGCTTCGTCCAGGTCGAGTTTGAAGGTCTGGCCGTTTTCCAGAACGACGCCATCCTCACCCATTTCGCCAACACGCAGCTTGGGGCCTTGCAGGTCGACCAGGATTGAAATCGGGTGCTCAACAGAGCGTTCCAGCTCCCGCAGCATGGCGACGCGTCTGGCAAGGCCGCCATGGTCTGAGTGGCTCATGTTCAGGCGAAAGGCATCTGCGCCTGCCTCGTAGAGCTTTGCGACCGTTTCAAATGTGTCAGAGGCGGGTCCCAGCGTGGCGAGCACACGAACATTGCGATGGCGCACGGGTCAGTTCACCTCTTTGGTCAGGTTACCAAGGGTGGCGCGGGGATCAGGCCTTCGCGTTGCTTCGTCCAGCCGAACTGTCCAGTCAGGCGAGCTTGCGGTATCTACTTCCATGAAGCCCGCTGTGTGGTGGCCGCGTGTTTCGCAGTTATTGCGACCTGAGATGGTGAATTCGCCGGGGGCGACGCACAAGGTCGAGAGGCCGGACCAGCCGCCGCCAGCATCAAAGTCGATTGCGAACAGGTAATAGTAGCGCGCGGTAAGGTCGCTCTGGATCACCGGGGCGCAGTCGCCGCCGTCTATATGCCACCAGCCCTCGGACACCCAGACATCCTGGCTGTAGTAGCCAAGCGCGACACCGACACGGCTTGTTGACTCATTGCACACGTCCAGGCTGGCCGACGCTGTGGCCGTGAGGGCAATCAGCCCTCCACACGCGCCAATAACCGACAGGAAGAGTTTCGCGAAAAGCTGTCTCATGCGGGTCTGAATATCCTGTCAGTGCTTAAAAGTGAGTCACCTGTGGGTGCTCAAAGCACGCTATCACCGCTCAAGCGGGCTGTCAGTTCCTGTCGGGTCTCGTATAATTGGCATCATGTCTCATGCCGCGATCTCGTCGACCAATCCCGCAGTGCCGTTTCAGCCGTTCCACCTGGTGAATGAAGGTGCTGTAGGTCCTATCGTTTTGTTATGCGATCACGCTTCCAATGCCTTGCCGGTGGAGTATGGAACGCTCGGTCTGCCGCCAACCGACCTGGAGCGGCATATTGGATGGGATGTGGGGGCCGCCGACGTGACGCGCCGTCTGGCGGACCTGCTGCAAGCGCCGGCTGTCCTGTCCGGCTTCTCGCGTCTTCTGATTGATCCAAACCGGGCAGCGGATGACCCGACACTGGTCATGAAACTGTCTGACGGTGCGATCATACCTGGCAATCGTCATGTGACCCCTGAGGATGTGGAACGTCGGCGGGCGACCTGCTGGCAGCCCTATCACGATGCAGTGACGGCGATGATTGATCGGGTGGTGGCGACTGGGGAATCGCCGCTGGTGGTGTCGCTTCACAGCTTTACACCTGTATGGCGGGGGCATCCCCGGCCCTGGCACTCCGGTGTCTTGTGGGACAAGGATCATCGGCTGCCCCATGCTCTTTTATCGGCCTTGCGCATGGAGCCGGGCATGGTTGTCGGGGACAACGAACCCTATAAGGGGCAGTTGCGGGGCGACACGATGTACAGGCATGGCACCCAGCGCGGGTTGCCGCATTCCATCATCGAGATTCGTCAGGACCTGATTGACACCCATGGCGGTGCACAGGAATGGGCGGACCGTCTGGCGCGAATTCTGACAGATATCCTCAAAGCATCTCCCGGCATCAACGCCGTTGAGTATTTTGGATCGCATACGGATGATCAGGCGAAGGGTGCAACACAATGAAGAGACCCGCATTCACACTTGGTGTTGAAGAGGAATATCTTCTGGTCAACAGGGAAACGCGCGACCTTGTATCCGAGCCGCCGGCTGATCTGTTGCCGAGAATGTCCGACGCGATTGGGACGCAGGTGTCGCCGGAATTCCTCCAGAGCCAGGTTGAGATTGGCACCGGAATTTGTGAAACACCGGCAGATGTGCGTGCAGACCTGATGAGGCTACGGGGTGCTGTATATGAAGTGGCTGCGGAATATGGATACGCGCCAATCGCGGCCAGCACGCACCCCTTTGCCAAATGGTCCGAGCAGCACCACACGGAAAAGGCCCGCTACGATCAGATTGCCAAGGACCTGGCAGGCACAGTCCGGCGATTGCTCATCTGTGGCATGCATATTCATTGTGGCATTGAGGACGATGACCTGCGCATCGATCTGATGAACCAGGTGAGCTATTTCCTGCCGCACATTCTGGCGCTGTCGACGTCCTCCCCCTACTGGCAGGGGGAGGACACCGGTATGGCCTCCTATCGGCTGACAGTGTTCGACGCGTTGCCACGTACCGGTGTGCCTGACTCATTTGCCAGCTGGCCTGAATACCAGCGGGTGGTGTCGCGGCTTGTGGAGGTTGGCGCCATTGAAGATGCCAGCAAGATCTGGTGGGACATACGGCCGTCCGTGCGCTGGCCGACGCTTGAGGCGCGGGTGGCGGATGTCTGTACACGGATAGAAGACGCTGTCGCTCTGGCCGCGCTATATCAGTGTCTGCTGTCGATGCTGTTCACTCTGCGCGAAAAGAACCAGCGGTGGCGTGTCTATCAACGCATCCTGATTGAAGAGAACCGCTGGCGCGCACAGCGCTATGGTGTGACGCGCGATATGGCGGATTTCGGACAGGGCAAAATGGTGTCGTTCAGTGATCTCTCAGATGAGCTCGTCGGACTGCTTCAGGAAGAAGCCAGACAGCTTGGCTGCACGGAGGAATTGCTGCATGTGGCGACAATTGCCCGACGCGGCACCAGCTCGCAGGCACAACGGGTGGCGTATGACGAGGCGCGGGCCACGGGTGCTGACCATGATGCCGCTTTGCGGGCTGTCGTTGATCATCTGATTGATGAGACCGCGCGGGGCATCAGCACAACTTCGCCATGATTGTGCGGGAAGGCTCACGCTCCTCACGATTGGATAGCCGAGCTTTCCTGAATGACATCCCGGTTCACGTCGGTCGAACAGACGATCGACGACTTTGCACACAAGGTCCTAGCGCGCGTTGAAGGTGGATGGCTGCCATCAGCAGTCATTGAGTTCATCGTGTTTGGGGTGAAGCAGGCGTGGGCATGCCTGTTTGGCGGGCTAATGCTGGCGATGATCATGGCCAGTGCGCTGTTCTATCCTGATGATGCAAGTCTCAACCGGTACGATGCACTGTTTCTTGGTGCGCTGATGATCCAGCTGGGCATGATTGCCTTCCGGCTTGAGACATATGACGAGGTGAAGGTGATCCTCGTTTTTCATGTGGTCGGCACCGCGATGGAAATCTTCAAGACCAGTGTCGGGTCTTGGATCTATCCCGAAGAGGCCATTTTCCGGATTGCGGACGTGCCGATGTTTTCCGGCTTCATGTATGCGGCGGTCGGCAGTTATCTGGCGCGGGTCACGCGCATTTTCGATTTCCGGTTCACGCACTATCCCCCCGTCTGGGCAACGGTCATCCTGGCAGTGCTGGTCTATGTGAACTTCTTTGCGCATCATTATCTGCCGGATATTCGGATCGTGTTGTTTGTCGTGGTGCTGCTCCTTTTTGGGCGAACGCGTGTCTACTTTCGTGTTTTCCGCTATCGACTGTGGATGCCGCTGGTGATCGGCTTTGGGCTCGTGGCCCTGTTTATCTGGTTTGCCGAGAACATTGGCACCTTGTCGCGGGCGTGGCTCTACCCAAATCAGGCCAATGGGTGGTCGCTGGTGTCGATCCAGAAGCTTGGATCGTGGTATCTGCTCATGATTATTAGCTTTGTGCTGGTCACGCTTGTGCGTCGACCCCGGCAAATGACGCGGGAACTGGAGAACAAAAATGTCAGCCGATCAGAAAACAGAACTTGAAGCGGCCGCGTTTCGCCGTCTTGTGGCGCATCTGCAGGAACGCACCGATGTTCAAAACATCGATTTGATGAATCTCTCCGGGTTTTGCCGGAACTGCCTGTCGCGCTGGTATGGCGAGGCTGCCGCTGAGCAGGGCGTTGATATGTCGAAAGATGACGCCCGCGAGATCGTCTATGGCATGCCCTATGCGGACTGGAAGGCGAAGTATCAGACGGAAGCGACCGACGCACAGAAGGCCGCTTTTGACGGTGCTGCCAAGGACCACGGCTAAAAGGGTCAGATAGGCGGTTGCGGATCGGGGCTTGGGCTGGTTAATGTCCGCGCCCTTTCCCCGAC
>JBCBUN010000155.1:0-5295 GCA_039818145.1 Pseudomonadota bacterium | reverse complement strand
AATTCATCACCACCCGTGCGGGCAAGATAATCAGTGTTGCGTACGCGCGCTTTGAGGAAATCGGCGACGTGCTGCAGCATGGCGTCGCCAGCGGCATGGCCCAACGTGTCATTGATGGGTTTGAAGCCATCAAGGTCGATCACCACAAGCAATCCCTGCTCCTCGTGACGGCGCGCATTGCCCAGGGCACGCGTGATTGCGTCCTTGAACCCCCGGCGATTGAGTAGGCCGGTGAGTTCGTCTGTCATGGACAGGGTTTCAAGTTGCTCGATGCGTGACTGCTGCTCGGTGATTGTCCGCTGGGCATCGGCTGCATACTTCAAGGCGCGTTCAATGAGCTCGCGTGTTTCGCGGGTCATGTGAAGGGCAGGTTTGCTTACCCGACTGACGAGACTGTCTGTTTCATCAGCAGGCGTCATGCCTGGCATGGGCACTACGCCATCCGAAGGTGTGAATGCGTGATACATCGCTTGTGTACTCCTGTTCACTGCGCCAACCGATACCCAATCGCTGGGCGGTATCTTTAGGTGTTGGGGGAAATGGAGCAAGCTGCATGCCTGTTCATGTTAATCAAAATTGTCAGGCATTTCCTCGTTTTTTGGGCCCATAGATTCACCACATTGGGTGGCAAGAGTTGCGTGGTCACCCGGCAAGGCGGCAGTTTTTGCCGGGTTAGGAATTTGCCCGTAGTCGCGCTAGGTTACCGAAATGTTCAAGAAATCCTCTGACACAGTTTTCGCCGCCGCACTGGCCGGAATATTTTTTTTGCTGCCGGCCCAACAGGCGGCCGCCGGCAACCTTGCGCCGCATCGTGCTGTCTATTCGATGAAAATGTTAGCCAGTGAAGGGGGCTCTGATATTGCCTCGGTGAGCGGCCGACTTGTGCTCGAATGGCAGGGGTCGTCATGTGATGGCTTCATCACGACCCAGCGCATTGTGAACCGGATGGGAAGCAAGCAGGGCAACGGCTTTGTGAGCGACTTCCGTGTCACCTCCTGGGAATCCGGAGACGGTGACGAGTTCACCTTTTCCATGACCCACCTCATGAATGGAACGACGGTTGAGGAAATTGAAGGGTCCGCAGAACGGCAGGATGGTGGGGGGCAGGTATTGCTTTCAAAACCCGACAACCGGGAGATTGCCCTGCCGCCATCTATCGTGTTTCCCACCGAGCAGATCAAAGCGCTGATGGCGTCTGCGGAGGCCGGCAAGAAAGTGCATTCGGCACCTGTCTTTGATGGGTCGGACACGGAACATCACTTTGATACGACGACCATCATTGGCAAAGCTGGGTCCGGGGCTCCAAAGGCCGATGAGGCAGAGCCGGGCAAGAGCCTCTCTGCGCTTGGCTACTGGCCGGTTCAGGTCAGCTATTTCGACCCGAATGACGTAACTGGCCTGCCGGACTACGAGGTCTCTTTTCGGTTTTATGAGAATGGTGTCTCGACCGGGCTGATCATGGACTACGGGGATCTGACAATCGGTGCTGATCTTGTAGCGCTGGATATGCTGCCACAGCCCGAGTGCTAAGGTACTGCGTCTAGTCCGGCTTTATGCTGCGTCCGCGATCGATGATTTGCTTGCCGAACTTCTCTCGAACCTTGTCGACGGCACGTTCAGCTGCAGCGCGCCTGTTTGCTTCAGGGTCGAGAAGGTCACCCATCTGGGTGCCGCCTGTGGCGGTTACAAGATTTGCGACACCAATGCCGATCAACCGATAGGCGGTTCCATCTGCTTCGGGCTTGAGCAGTTTTTGACCGGCGCGGTAAATGACATCTGCCAATTGTGTGGGGTCGCTCAGTGTCAGATTGCGCGTCTTGGTCTTGAACTCCGCCGACTTGAGTTTCAAGGCCACTGTGTGGCCCGCAAGGTCTGACGACTTGCAGCGTCCCGCGACCTTGTCGCTGAGACGCCAGAGAATGCGCTCCAGATCATCATAAGACGTGATGTCGTCGTTGAAGGTGGTTTCAGCACTGACGCTTTTTGTCTCGCGGACGGGTTTGACGGTCCGCGTGTCGTCGCCCTTGGACAGCCGGGCGAGGCGCAGGCCCAGTTGGCCATATGTGGCCATGAGGTCGCGTTCGTCAGCCCGTTGGAGGTCGGCAATCATGGTGATGCCATTTGCCTCCAGTTTGCGGCGCATGGCTTTGCCGACGCCCCAAATTTTGCCCACCGGTAACGCGGCGAGGGTGCTCATGGTTTCTTCGCGACCGATGATCGAAAACCCGCGGGGCTTGTCAAAGTCCGATGACAGCTTGGCCAGAAACTTATTGTGGCTCAGCCCGACAGACACCGTGATGCCAATTTCATCTTCAATGCGCTGGGCAAGGCGCATGAGTGTTTCAGCTGCGCTCATGCGGTGCAGGCGTTCTGTACCTGTCAGATCGAGGAAAGCTTCGTCAATCGAGATGGGTTCAACCATCGGGGTCACCTCGCGCATGAGCGCGCGTACTTCCTTGCCGGCAGCTGCGTATTTCTCCATCCGTGGTTTGACAACCGTCGCGTGGGGACAGGCTTTGAGGGCTTTGAACATGGGCATGGCTGAGCCGACGCCATAGGTGCGGGCGATGTAGCACGCTGTTGAAACCACGCCGCGGCGACCACCGCCGATGATGAGTGGCTTGTCTCGCAGGTCAGGATTGTCGCGTTTTTCAATAGCTGCATAAAACGCGTCGCAATCGATATGAGCGATTGTGAGTTCAAGCAGCTCGTCATGTTTGGCCAGACGCGGCTTGCCACACGAGGCGCAGCGGCGTGCGTCGTCACTGTTTGGTGCGTAACAGTCTCTGCACAGGGCGGGCACTAGCGTGCCTCAATGGCAGCGTCCGCCGGCCAAAGCCACGCGGCACCGCGAATGCCACTTGAGGCGCCGTGCCGGTTCTTCAGCACCGGCGTTACGACCGTATCGGAGAACACATGATGGGGCAGGCGGTCCTTGATGGCGCCGTACAGATGATCAAGCTCACTGAGGCCGCCGCCGAGCACGATGGCGTGGGGATCAACAATGTTGATGACAGTTGACAGTGCACGAGCCAGACGGTCGGCGTGCCGGTCCAGCGTGGCTCGTGCTGCATCATCGCCCGCATTGGCTTCCGCGACGATCTGTTCCGGTGAGAGTGAAATCTGTGTCACGCGCATATGGTCCGCTGCCAGTGCGGGGCCAGAGCACCATGCTTCCACACACCCTTGCTTGCCGCAGTAGCAGTCGGGGCCTGGATGTTCGGCGTCGCTCATCCACGCCAGAGGGGTATGTCCCCATTCACCTGCAATGGAGTTTGGGCCGGAGACAAGTTTGCCATCGACGACAAGGCCGCCGCCGACGCCGGTTCCCAAGATGACACCGAATACGGTCTGATGGCCGGAACCGGCGCCGTCGCTTGCTTCAGACAAAGCAAAACAATCAGCATCGTTGGCAAGCCGCACACGCGGGCCTATCCGGTGTTCAAGGTCGGCGAGGAGGGGGTGTCCGATAAGCCAGGTCGAATTGGCATTCTTAATGAGGCCGGTTTGCAGAGACATCGCTCCCGGCATGCCGATGCCGACCGGGCAAGTATGACCGGCCTTGTCATCGAGCTGGGTCACAAGTGACGCAAGCATGTCGAGATTGGCTGCATAGTCGCTGGCAGGCGTTGGGACGCGCAGTCGCAGGACATCACTTCCATCAGGCGCCATAAGCAGGGCTTCGGTCTTTGTGCCACCAAGATCAATGCCAATGCGCATGTGGCTCGCCTCAGGCAGCTACATGCGCGCGAATGCGATCACGGATGTGGCTTGCCGTATGCTCCCAGTCTCCAGAGCTTACATGGTCAGCTTTTGGAGAGGGCACCAGCTCGCGCAGGCGCGGGTCCGCCACGAAATGGACAAGGTGGACATCGTTGACCGCTTCATGGACGGACTGAAGATTGTGGGGAATGTCGTCCAGAAAGAAGACCGGCCGCCCACCAAGACTTGCGAGTGATGACATGGCCGGGCCTTTCAGCCCGCTATTTGCCACCAGTGGATACGGCATGCCGCTGTCTTCCAGTGACTTGGCGCGGGCATCACGCTGGGCAAAGGGTACGTTCGACAGAACAACAATGTCGGCTTCGTCTGAGAGGCGTGCCAGTGCGTCAGCGGCGCCGGCAACGGGGGCTAGTCGGTGGGTTTCTTCCTCAAAGAAGCCGCCAAGAAGCTGCTTCATGTCAGCGGGTTCCACGACAACACCGGTTTCGCGGTGCCGTACATTGCCGGTGATGGCAAAACTCTTGAGGGTAATCTCGTAGCCCTGTCGCTGCAGATAGGTCTCAAGTCCTGCCATGAACTGGAACAGGACCTCGTCAGCGTCCGTCACGATCAAGGGGCGGTCTTTGCTCAAGGAAAGAGCTGCGATCTGTTCTGTAACGAACGGGTCGAGGGGGGCGGTTTCAGTCATGCAGACGTCCAGTCTTGAGTCATGGCGCGGCCTCCAAGGGCCTTGCGGGCAAGGGCGGGATCCTGATCTTGGCAGCCTTCTTCAGCTGTGAAGGCCAGCAGGAGGGTTTCGTTACCCAATAGATAATCCAGAATTGCCGCCTGTCCGTGTTTCTCGGTCACCATTTGCATCAAATCATGGGGTTCTATCCCCGTCATCCGCAGAAACCCGTCGATACGCTGGGAGTCTTCCAGAAGGAACGTCAGCGCATGGAGGGCCAAAATCTGTGCATCTTCACTATTCAAAACGCCGTATTCCCTCGTTTTTGGGCCTGATTCCCTCGGTGAAACCTGCCTGCTTAAACAGTGCCTTAAACCTTTTAGCCCACAGTCGGCAAAGTTGAAGGGGAAGAGTGCCGCCAATTCGGGCGGGCCAATTCTCCGAAATCACAGATTTTGCCTGTTAAGGCACCGGGAGAGACCAGAATGTCGAAGCGCGTTTTGATCGTCGAGGACAATGAGCTGAACATGAAGCTTTTTCATGATCTGCTTGATGCGCATGGGTATGAAACCCTGCAGACACGAGACGGCATGGAAGCGCTGGAGATTGCGCGCTCCGAACGCCCTGATCTCATCTTGATGGATATTCAGCTGCCGGAAGTGTCGGGTCTTGAGGTCACCAAGTGGCTCAAGGAAGACGACAGCCTCAAGCAGATTCCCGTGGTGGCGGTGACGGCCTTTGCCATGAAGGGCGACGAGGAAAAGATCCGCCAGGGCGGCTGCGAAGCTTACATTGCCAAGCCGATTTCGGTCGCGCAATTCATGGAGACCGTTCAGCGGTTCCTCAACTAGGGCACGGCAACCGGGAGAGTAACTGATGACGGCACGTGTCCTGGTGGTTGATGA
>JBCBUN010000154.1:0-5296 GCA_039818145.1 Pseudomonadota bacterium | reverse complement strand
GGGCCCAATGGATGCGGCCTCCTGCTTCTTCCACCCGGGCCTCAAAGGCATCGAGGTAAGTGCTCAGATTTTCCCGCTGATGCGGGATGCGAAGGCCGCGGAACTTCCGGAGTTTGAAGGCCTTCGCGATTCAGCGCGCGACATCAAAACACACGTCCTTGAAAATCTGAGCACTTACCTCGATGCCTTTGAGGCCCGGGTGGAAGAAGCAGGAGGCCGCATCCATTGGGCCCGAACCGCTGACGAAGCCAACTCGATCGTTGAGCGTCTATGCGAGGAAGCCGGCGCCAAGGACATCATCAAATCCAAATCCATGGTCACCGAAGAGCTGGAACTCAACGATCACCTGATCGGCAAGGGCTACAACGTCGTTGAAACGGATTTGGGTGAGTACATCATTCAGCTGCGCAACGAAAAACCGTTCCACATCGTGGGCCCGGCACTGCATCTAAACGCGGGCCAGGTGTCTGACACTTTCTATGAAGCCCACAAGAAGCATGGCCGCACGGAAAAAGTGGAAGACAAGGTCAAGCTGGTGGAAGAAGCCCGCATCGTGCTGCGCGAGCGCTTCAAGAATGCCGACGTGGGCATTACCGGCGCCAACTTCCTGGTCGCGGAAACCGGCCAGATCGTGCTTGTGACCAACGAAGGCAACGCGGACCTGACGGCAACCCTTCCCAAACGCCACATCGTCGTGACCGGCATTGAGAAGATCGTGCCGACACTTGATGATCTGTCGGTGTTCCTGCGCATCCTCGCACGCTCCGCCACCGGTCAGGACACGTCCAACTACGTGTCGCTCTATTCAGGTCCCCGTCGCGCCCGCGATGCTGACGGGCCGGAGCAATTCGACATTGTGCTGGTGGACAATGGCCGCACAGACATGCTCGGCACGCCGGTTGAAGAAATGCTCCGCTGTATCCGCTGTGGGGCCTGCCTCAACTCCTGCCCGGTCTTCTCAACCGTTGGCGGGCAGACCTACGGCTCCGTCTATTCCGGCCCCATGGGTGCGGTATGGACGCCGGCACTGGCCAGCGTGTCGAGTGCAGCCAAACTGCCCAACGCATCAAGCTTCTGTGGCAAGTGCGAGGAAGTGTGCCCGGTGCGCATTCCCCTCCCCTCCATGATGCGCCATTGGCGCGAGAAGGAGTTTGAGGCGCACCTCACGCCGTCCGGTCAACGCTGGGGCCTTGGGGTATGGGCCTGGCTGGGCAAACGTCCCTCGCTCTATCGCGCCGCCACAAACCTCGCGGGCATTGGATTGCGTCTGATCTCCAAAGGCCGAAGCGGCAAGCGCCTTGCAACCTGGTTGCCCTTCATCGGACAGGGCTGGACACAGTCACGGGACCTCGCCGTCCCCCTCGAACCCACGTTCCTCAGTCAGTACAAGGAGGGCCGCCGCCGATGAGTGACGCCCGAAATGCGATCTTCGCCAAGATCAAGGCAGCTGACACAAAGCGCGGCCATGCGTCTCCGGCGGCAGCAAAGGCACGGCTTGAAACGCCGCCACCCCAACTGGTCCCCGCCATGGGCAAGCCCGCAGCAGCGGACGCCCGCGATCTCTTCATCACAAAGGCAATCGAACTTGGCTGCACTGTCGCAGACTGCGCGTCATTCGAAGACGTCCCGGCAAAAATCAAAGACTACCTGACCGAGCAGAAAAGCGGGCTGCAGGTCATGCTGCCAATGGATGACGACCTGTCCTCACTCAGTTGGCTGCAAGCAGGACTGACCGTGTCTGTTGAGACAAGCGCCCAGGCCCTTGACGGCACCACGTCGGTTACCCGCGCGATCGCAGGTGTGGCGGAAACAGGGGCTGTGGCTGTCACCTCAGGCGCGAAATATCCGGTAAGCCTCGGCCTGCTTCCAGACAGGCACATTTTTGTGCTCAAGGTGGATGAGATTACCGGTGGCTACGAAGACGTGTGGCGTCTCGCGCGAGAGGCCAAGGACAATCAAGGCGTAGCCCGCGCCGTCAATCTCATCGGCGGCCCATCCCGCACAGGAGACATCGAGGCGACGCTGGTCATGGGGGCCCATGGCCCCCGCACGGTACACATCATCCTGATCGGCCGGGTGAACTAGTTGACAGCCGCGCCAGCCATTGTTGCGGCGCCGGTCCGCTCCGCCACAGCCCAGACAATATTGGGATCACCGTTTTTGAAACGATGCGTTTCGGTGACGTGCAGGCCACAGCCAACGAGCATTGCCAGCACTTCCTCCGAATGCCTGAAATTATAGACGGACGCGGGAAACCTCTTTCTAAACTCAGGGTCTTCGCCAGCCCTGAAGCCAAGAACGAAAACACCACCTGGCCTGAGAACACGCGCAATCTCGGAAAAACAGGCTGCCGCATTCTCCCAGAAATAAACCGTGTGGATGCTCAACGCTTTGTCGAAGGCCCCGTCATCGAACGGAAGCGCGTCTGCCGGTGCAAGCTCAAGCCGCACTTTGCCCGCGGCGATGGCGGGTTCATTGAAGCCACGAGCAACGCCCAATGCATCTGCTGAGTGATCACTGCCGACGACCAGCCCCACATCGTTTCTTTCCGCAATCACACTAAGATGAGCCCCATGCCCACAGCCGATATCCAGAACGTGATCGCCTGCATCAATCGGCAGGATGTCCAGTGCCTCGTTGTTCGCGTCTGCGGTCTCCCGCGCCATGATCTTGAAAATGAAACGACCCAGCCAGCCACGTGGGTTGCCGGCCTGAAGGGCAATG
This sequence comes from Pseudomonadota bacterium, assembly GCA_039818145.1. Classification (GTDB taxonomy): domain Bacteria; phylum Pseudomonadota; class Alphaproteobacteria; order CGMCC-115125; family CGMCC-115125; genus Pyruvatibacter. Next base: position 2,572 of record JBCBUN010000154.1, on the reverse strand, counting down.
AACTTGGGACGCTGCATGATAAAGTCTCCTGACACGTTTCGATTGTCAGAAGGTGGGGCCTGCCGGACCGCACAAAAAGGAAAAGCCTGCCTGATTGAAAGGATCAGACAGGCTTTTCAAATTTCGGCGGCATGAAAATGCCTAAGCAGCGGCAGCTTCTGTTTGTTGGGCAGCCGCAAGGTGATCCCGGAAGACTTCACGGTAGGTTTCCGGCTTTGCAACACCAAGCTGCTTGCGCACACTATCGAGCGGTGCTGACAACAGGCCTTCCCAGTCTTCGCCGGCCCACCATGTGGCCTTGCGACCATGACGGTAGCCCTCCCAGATGGCTTTCCAGATGCGCTTGTCACCGGACTCACGCACGCCGCCGCGGGCACCGAAATAGATGATCATCGCGATGCCGATATTGCCAAGCTGCGCATAGGAGAATGCAAGCAACGACAGCTCACCGAGGCCGTCGCGCCCATAGCCGGTTGTGACATGCCAAAGGTCATGCATGTCGCGGGTCCGGTTGCTGTAAAGCTCCTGATCCGCCGTATGGAAGTAGCGACCGCCCTCTTCACTGGCATCTGCCAGGCCATCAGCCGACAGGTTCTCGCGTTCGACGAAGGCAAGATATTCACGCCCAAGCGATCCTTCAGGCAGCGCCCGCAGAGCGTCACGATCGTTCAACCGATCGGCCAGGCTCTCGCGATTGGCAAGCACGCGACGCCCAACGGATGTCTTGCAGAAGCGTTTGAAGGACTTTGCCCGCGACGGCCCACTCATGGCCTTGATGATCCGGAACACCTGCGCGGTGTCTTCCGGGTTTTGCATCAGTTCGCGAACGGCATGCATGGCAGCGCGTGGCTGATACCAGGCGCTATCTTTGATTTCTGGTGCTTCGCTCCTGGACGTATTTTCCATGGCGGCTGCTCCTCCCGACAATTATGTAAGTAAGGTGGTATTACTTACGGGCGTCTGCAAGACTTTTGTTCACTTCGGCCCAAAACCGGCCTAATTCAGCGATTCCTGGATGGCTGCAGAGGCCGCCAACTGGCGCTCCTTGACCTCCGGATCGACATTCTTGATCGCTTCGCTGTTGGCTACGGAGTCGAAATCGTCCGCCATACGCTCAAACCGGGCGCCGGCGCTTTCCTTGAACTCAGGGTGCGTGAACGCATAAAGGCGGTTTTCGAGAATGCACTCCACCACCCTCTCACCGACGGCTTCTGCCGGGATGCCGGCGGCGACCGCTTCACCCGCCTGTGCAATCGCATCCTGATCGGGCTCAACCTCTTCGCCATACTTTTTGGAGCGTGTGCGCCTCGAATTGCCGATCTGTGTGGCAACGAAACCGGGACACAGAACCGACACACCGATACCGAATGGTTCAAGCTCCATAGACAGATCTTCGGACATGCCCACAACGGCATATTTGGTTGCGGTGTAGGGTCCAAATCCTGGAATCGGGACAATGCCCGCCATGGACGCCGTGTTGACCACATGACCACCTTCGCCGTGTTCCTTGATCAACGGAACAAAGGCCTCAATGCCCCAGACAACGCCTTTGAGATTTACGTCGATTGACCATTCCCAGTCCGACGGCGTTACCTCTTCCATCGGACCACCGGCACCAATGCCCGCATTGGTGCAGACGATATGCACCTTGCCGAAACGCTCCACTGTTTTCTTGGCGGCGTCACGCATGGCGTCGCGGTCGGACACATCCAGCAGAATGCCGTCTACCTGCGTATTGGTCTTGGAAAGAAGTGCGATGGCTTCCTTGAGAGGTTCCTCTTCAATGTCTGCCAGCATGACATTGGCACCACGGGCGCCGAAACTCTTTGCCATGGCAAGGCCGATACCGCTCGCCCCGCCTGTGATGAAAGCGGTTTTGCCAGCCAGATCATTGATGGGCATTGATTATGTTTCCTCGTTTTTTGTGAGCCCGAGACCGGCGGCAAGAAAAGCCATCAGTGCATCAAGCGGTTCTTGTTCTGTTGTTTCTTTGCCTGCGGCGTATTCGCCAGCCTGCCGGATAATCCCTGGAATGGCGTAGCCGATGAACCCGGCATCTACATGCTCAGCCACTTTGCCTTCGGCTTTCCAGCCGGCAAGCATCTCACCCCATTGAATGCCCCAGCGACCCATGAGGATGGACCCGCCCTCGCCGCCATCAATGACGCTCATGTCGGTCAAGGCAGCGGCAAGCAGGCCGGGATGGGCTCTTGAAAATTCGTAGGTCAGACGAATGGATTCCCGGATCGCTTCATAGGGCGTCAGTTCTTCACCTGCGTGGCTCTCCACATAGGCATCCAGCGATTCCGCGGCCGCTTCGGCAAATGCCAGAAAACATGCCTGCTTGTCCTTGAAGTGCAAATAGAACGTGCCGTGACCCACACCAGCAGCCTTTGATATGTCCTGTGGCCGCGTGGCGTGAAAGCCCTTGCTGACAAACAGGTCCTGAGCGGCGGCCAGCAACCTGCCACGGGTATCGCCGCGCTGCTGCGGCTTGCGAGCTGCGCCGTCGTCGGTCCCGTGTACGGGTTCAGCCATTGTTGTTGAGTTGGTCATTCCTGAAGTCTCGCCG
>JBCBUN010000153.1:0-5305 GCA_039818145.1 Pseudomonadota bacterium | reverse complement strand
TCCCCCACCCAAGTATCGCCCAAGTCCCGATGTGGCTGAACTAGATGTTGATGTGTCAGCAAACGAACAACCCGAAGCCAACGACGAAGCTGCTAGCCAGCCCCAAAGCCAGGCAAATCAGGACAATCCGGCAGGAAATGCATCGAACCTCAGTATAGAATCTGCATTTGAGAGTTTTCATTCCGAACCAGAGATACCCGAATTCCTGAGACGAGATTAAGACTCAAGTGCCCTGATCGCGGCAATCGTTGCGGCCAGACCGCCTGCCGGACTGGTGAGAACGGGCACGGACACATCCATGCCATCCAGCGCATCCATCATTGAGGCCTGAGCCAGCACGATGACACCGGCGCCCGCCTGCTGGGCCAGGAGAATGCTATCGGCAATAAGCTGGTTCATCTTGTCCGTGTCACCGGCTTCAAATGCGTCCCACGCCCCCTCTACCAGGACCGGTGCGATGTCTGCCTTTTCGGAACCATGACGCATTTCGTCAGCGATCAGGTCGCAGGTTGGCTGCAGCGTGCATTTGAGCGTCGCAAGGACGGCAATCGAGCGTCGGGCCCGCGCGGCCTCAGCTGCCATCGGGCGGTCCACACGAAGTACCGGTTTATCTGTTTTTGTAGCTGCATCATCCGCAGCCGGTCCAAGCGTCGAGCAGGTGCACAGGACGGCATCCGAGGATGCTGTGGCTTCATGCAGGATACGCGCGGCACGGGCGCGTGTGTCTTCGGGCAGAACGCCGGACACGATGGCGCGCTGCAGCAGGTCTTCGCGCACCAGATGGGACAAGCGGATCTCCGGCAGGTCCTGACTGATATCGCCGCCGGTGAGGCGGGCAAAAAGGCGTTCAAAAACGTCAACGTGCCGGGGCGACGTGTGCAGCAGTGTCAAAACAAGAGCACGACGCATCACGTTACCTCCGGCACGCTTACATGGTTGAACCTGGGTCGATAATCCGACGAGCGGATTGTGACCTAGTTCTTTTCTTTGTCGACCATTTTTGTCTCGGCAATCCAAGGCATCATGGCGCGCAGCTTTTCACCGACTTCTTCAATCGGGTGGGCTGCATTCATGGCGCGGGTTGCCTTGAACGAGGTCTGAGCAACCTTGTTTTCCAGCATCCAGTCACGGGTGAACTTGCCGGTCTGGATGTCTTCCAGGACGCGCTTCATTTCAGCCTTGGTTTCGGAATTCACGATCCGCGGACCGGTGACATAGCCGCCATACTCAGCTGTGTTGGAGACAGAGTAATTCATGGTGGCGATGCCACCTTCATACATCATGTCGACGATGAGCTTCACTTCGTGCAGGCACTCGAAATACGCCATCTCGGGCGCGTAGCCTGCTTCCGTCAGTGTTTCGTAACCGGCCTTGATGAGCTCGGACAGACCACCACACAAAACAGCCTGCTCGCCGAAGAGGTCGGTTTCGCACTCTTCCTTGAAAGTTGTTTCGATGATGCCGGCACGACCACCGCCAATGGCAGAGGCGTAGGACAGACCGATGTCATGGGCATTGCCCGTTGCATCCTGATGGATCGCGATCAGGCATGGCACACCGGCGCCACGCTGGAATTCACCACGCACCGTATGGCCCGGGCCCTTGGGGGCCACCATCAGCACGTCAATGTCAGCGCGGGGCTGCAGCAGGTTGAAGTGAACATTGAGACCATGGGCAAACATCAGCGCGGAACCCGGCTTCATGTTGGCTTCCAGATGATCCTTGTAGATGTCCGCCTGAAGTTCGTCCGGCGTCACCATCATCATGACGTCTGCCCACTTGGCCGCATCAGCCACGCTCATGACCGGCAGGCCTTCGCCTTCAGCCTTTTTGGCAGAGGCCGAGCCTTCGCGAAGGGCGACCGCCACATCCGCAACACCACTGTCGCGCATGTTCAGCGCGTGGGCGTGGCCCTGGGAGCCATAGCCGATGATGGCAACTTTCTTGCCCTTGATGAGATTAACGTCGGCGTCGCGATCATAATAAACGCGCATCTTGTTTCTTCCTTATCTGCGGTCGGTTGTTCAGTGTGGCCGAATATTTGGCCGTGATTACATCTGCTCCGCACCACGGGCGATGGCGACGACACCGGTACGGCTGACATCGACAAGGCCCAGCGGGCGCATGAGATTGACAAAGGCATTGATCTTTTCCGGCGAGCCGGTGATCTCGAAAACGAAGGACGAATGCGTGGTGTCCAGCACACTGGCGCGGAAGGCATCAGACAGACGCAGCGCCTCAACGCGCTTCTCGCCGGTGCCGGAGACCTTCACCAAAGCCATTTCACGCTCGATGGAAATCGTATCTAGCGTCAGGTCCACTACCTTGTGAACAGGCACCAGCCGGTCCAGCTGCGCCTTGATCTGTTCAATCACCATGGGCGTCCCATTGGTCACGATGGTGATGCGCGACTTGTGCGCATCCTCATCGACCTCGGCCACCGTTAGGCTCTCGATATTGTATCCGCGCCCTGAAAACAGGCCGATGACACGCGCCAGAACACCTGCCTCGTTGTCCACGAGAACGGCAATGGTATGGCTTTCAATTTCGGCAGCAGCTGGCATGAAAAGTGAGCTTCTCTCGGGCTTTTTGGGGTTTTTCGTCTTTTTTCGAATGATCAAATGGCCAGCCCGGCATTCCCACCGGACTGGCCATTCAAAGAAGTGCGGGCGCGTTATACGAGGATTTTGCCCTCATCGGAAATAGCATCCGTGGGGTCTTTGGCCTCATCCGCCAAAATCATGTCGTTATGGGCCGCCCCCGACGGGATCATCGGGAAGCAGTTTTCGGTCTTATCGACAATACAGTCGAACAGAACCGGCCGCTTCACATCCACCATTTCGCGGATCTTGTCATCGAGTTCCGCCGGTGTTTCAGCCCGAATGCCGACACCGCCATAGGCTTCCGCCAGCTTCACAAAGTCCGGCAGAGCTTCTGAATAGGAGTGCGAATAGCGCGCACCGTGCAGCAACTGCTGCCACTGGCGCACCATGCCCATATACTCATTGTTGAGGATGAAGATCTTGATTGGCAGATCGTACTGGATCGCCGTCGACATCTCCTGCATGCACATCTGGATGGATGCCTCACCGGCAATATCCACCACCAGTGCATCGGGATGCGCCATCTGCACACCAATCGCCGCCGGCAGACCGTAGCCCATCGTGCCCAGACCACCGGACGTCATCCAGCGGTTTGGCTCATCAAAGTGGAAGTGCTGGGCTGCCCACATCTGGTGCTGCCCGACTTCTGTTGTGATGTAAGTGTTCGGGCCCTTGGTCAGTTCCCACAACCGTTGAACCGCATGCTGCGGCTTGATGATCGAGTCTGAATTCTTGAAATCAAGCGACTTGCGCGCGCGCCAGCCGTCAATCTGCGACCACCACTGCTCAAGCGATGCCTTGTCCTGCTTGGCGGCCTTGGCCTTCCACAGACGCAGCATGTCCTCAAGCACGTGAGCAACATCGCCGATGATCGGCACATCGACACGGACGTTCTTGTTGATGGACGACGGGTCGATATCGACGTGAATTTTCTTCGAACCCGGCGCGAACTTGTCGAGGACGCCGGTGACGCGGTCGTCAAAACGGGCACCGAGATTGATCATGACGTCACAGTCATGCATCGCCCAGTTGGCTTCATATGTCCCGTGCATGCCCAGCATGCCCAGCCACTGTTTGTCACTGGCAGGATAGGCCCCAAGACCCATCAACGTGGATGTGATCGGGAAGCCTGTCGTGCGAACGAACTCGCGCAGAAGCTGGCTTGCTTCCGGGCCTGAATTGATGACGCCGCCACCGGTATAGAAGATCGGCTTCTTGGCCGTGGCAATGAGGTCAATCGCTTCCTTGATGCGATCAATATTGCCTTTGACCTGCGGGCGATATGTCGGGTGACCCTGTGTGGTCGGCCCGGAATACAGGCCCAGCTGGAACTGGATGTCCTTGGGAATATCGACAACAACCGGCCCCGGACGGCCATGGGTCGCAACGTAAAATGCTTCATGCAGAATGCGCGGCAGATCCTCAACGGACTGAACCAGCCAGTTGTGCTTGGTGCAGGGTCGCGTGATGCCGACCGTGTCCGCTTCCTGAAAGGCATCATTGCCAATCAGATGCGTCGGTACCTGACCGGTAATGCAGACCAGAGGAATGGAATCCATAAGGGCATCCGTCAGACCGGTGACCGCATTGGTGGCACCCGGACCGGACGTAACAAGGACAACACCCGGCTTGCCGGATGAGCGCGCATAGCCTTCGGCCGCATGAACAGCGCCCTGCTCATGGCGAACCAGCACGTGCTTGATCGATTCACGGTCAAAAAGCGCGTCATAGATGGGAAGCACGGCGCCGCCTGGGTACCCGAACAGCGTATCCACGCCGTGGTCCTCCATGGCTTTGACAACCATCTCCGCACCGCTCAACTCGCGCGAGGCCATGACCCTAATCCTTCGTGTCCAAGCCCGCTTCTTGCCAATCGGTCGCCAAAAGCGGGAGAAATCCAACAAAAATGCTTCGGAAAAGGCACAAACCTGCCCCGAAGCGCGGGCGGACATTAGGGCCGATTGTGCGCTGCGTCAAGACTATTCAGAAAGCAATGACAAAATTTCTTTGCGTTTTCTTTTCGATTGTTGCGCAGAAATAGCATTCCACGAAACCATTTGCGTCCGCGCCCAGGTCAGCTGCCGCTTGATGTAGCGGCGCGTCTGACCTTTTCCCTGCTCCATGGCCTCCTTTTGGGATAGCTCTCCGCGTAGATGCGCCATCAGCGGCGGCACCCCCACCGCCTTCATGATCGGCAAATCAGGATCAAGATCGCGGGACAGGAGCTTTTGCACTTCATCAAGCGCTCCCAGCTCAATCATCAGATCAAACCGGGCATCGGACTTCTCGGTCAGCTCGGACTTCTCCGGCGTAAGCACCACCTTGATGAAGTCCGCCTCCAGCAGCGGTTCCGCCGGCGCATCCTGCCAGTCCGCAAGACCACGACCTGTCGCCGCCAGCACTTCAAGGGCTCTTGATATGCGTTGCGGGTCTGTTGGTTTGATGCTGGCTGCCGTCTGGGCGCGCGGCCATCTGCCGATCCTCGTGGGGGGGACGGGGCTCTACTTCAAGGCGCTGACAGAAGGGCTTTCAGCGATCCCTGATATCCCGGGCATCAACCGGGAAGCGGCGCGTGTGTTTGTCGAAGAGTTGGGGCCCGAACTCGCGCATGCGCACCTGGCCGACCGTGACCCCAGGACGGCAGCCAGCATCAAACCAACAGACCCGCAACGCATATCAAGAGCCCTTGAAGTGCTGGCGGC
>JBCBUN010000152.1:0-5309 GCA_039818145.1 Pseudomonadota bacterium | reverse complement strand
CCGGTTTGAGCAATACAGTGTTCCACCGTCTTTATTTGCAATAGTTGAATTGCTATCTCTTGAATAGCCATCTATATGCAGGGAATAGCTGGAATAACAGTATCCCACCGGAGGCTAGGAATGAGTGACTTTGACAAAGACTTGGACGCCATTGATCGCGAAGAAGTCGTACGCCTGACCGCAGATGTTATTGCAGCTTATGTAAGCAACAACGAGCTTTCACCCGCTGAATTGCCAGAATTGATTCGCGCTGTTCATGGTGCACTTGGCGGCGCAGCCGGCGCGGACGCAACGCCCCCTGCTGAAAAACAGAAACCGGCTGTACCCATCAAACGCTCCGTCACGCCCGATTACATCGTGTGCCTGGAAGACGGAAAACGGCTCAAAATGCTTAAGCGCTACCTGCGCTCCCATTACGGCATGTCACCGGACGATTACCGCGCAAAGTGGAACCTGCCCGTCGACTATCCGATGGTGGCCCCCAACTACTCCAAGCAGCGCTCACAGTTCGCCAAGGACATTGGTCTTGGCACCGGTGGCCGAGGCGGCCGCGGCGGTCGGTAGACGCCCACCAATGGTCTGAACAGACAAAAGGCGCTGCCCTTCGGGTCAGCGCCTTTTCTTTGGCTGGTCTTCCAATGCCTTTTCAAGTTTGCGCAAGGCGATGCGTTGCAGGTCGGCCTGGGTGACGCGGGCATCGCCAACAATGGAGACCTCAGTCCCCGTCCCTTGATGGACGGCGCTGACCTTCACATAGGCCCCACGCGGCACGAATTCGAAATAGACCCGATCGGCTGACGCATTCCCTGTCGGTTTGCGTGAGCCAGCCATGGCGACTAGGCCGCCCGGCTACGATCAATCTTGAATTCGCTGAAAACCTGGTCCAGCGCATCCACCAGAGCCGCTATCTTGCCATCGTCATGGAACGGCCCCGGCGTGAACCGCAGGCGCTCCGTGCCGCGCGGCACGGTCGGGTAGTTGATCGGCTGCACATAGATGTTGTGCGCCTCAAGCAGACGATCCGAAATGGCTTTGCACGCCACCGGGTCCCATACCATCACAGGCACAATGTGGCTGGGCGTATCCAGGACGGGAAGCCCGCGCGCCTTAAGGTCAGCCTTGAGCTTGGCGGCCTGCATTTGCTGTGCTTCACGCTCCACACTGCTGGCCTTGAGATGGCGCACACTGGCCAGAACACCTGCTGCCAATACCGGCGACAGAGACGTTGTGAAGATAAAGCTCTGCGCATAGGAGCGCACCACATCAACGATGCGGGCGGAGGCGGCAATGTAGCCGCCCATCACGCCAAAGCCCTTGGCCAGCGTACCTTCGATGATGTCCACCTTATCGAGAACATCGTCCCGATCGGCAATGCCGCCGCCGCGCTGGCCGTAAAGACCAACCGCGTGGACTTCATCAAGATAAGTCAGCGCATTGTACTTTTTGGCGAGATCACAGATCGCACCGATGTCGGCAATGTCACCGTCCATGGAGTAGACGCTTTCAAAGGCAACAACCTTCGGCACAGATGGATCAGACTCAGCCAGCAGCTCTTCGAGATGCGCCAGGTCGTTGTGCCGGAAAATGCGCTTGGGTCCGCCGCCGTGACGAATGCCTTCGATCATCGACGCGTGGTTCATCTCGTCGGAGAAGATCACGCAGCCTTTGAGAATGCGGGCAAGGCTAGAGAGCGTTGCTTCATTCGCCACATAGCCGGAGGTAAACAGCAGCGCTGCTTCCTTCTGGTGAAGGTCTGCAAGTTCGCGCTCAAGTTCGATGTGATAGTGGTGCGTGCCGGAGATGTTCCGCGTGCCGCCTGATCCCGCCCCGGTGACTTCCAGAGCCGTATGCATGGCTTCCAGGACCTTGGGATGCTGCCCCATGCCCAGATAGTCATTCGAGCACCACACGGTGATGGTGTCGTCGAGGACACCATCTATGTAGCGCTTGGCCGTCGGATACGCGCCCTGCTGCCGCTCGAGTTCGGCAAAAACCCGATAGCGTCCCTCAGCACGCAGAGTGTCCAAAGCACCCTGCAAGGCATCGTCATAATTAATCCGGTTCATTTGCCGGCCCTCTCCGTCTTCCCGCAGAAGCCCTTTCACCAGCCCCCATCTCTGGACGCCCGGTTGCAAAGCCCCTCCCGCAACAACTCTCACGGGATTATGGTTGACGTTTTGTTAACCCGGCCATTTTGCCGGTGTCTTTGATCCACGTCTAAGGATCGCGACTTGTGATCAATCTGTGACGTTCAATCTATGCCACGTAGCCGAAGTCCGCAAAGTGCGGATTGCCGCACGAAAATGGGGTCCAATGCGCCCAAAATCCAGAAAATTTTATCCGACGCGCCTGTCAGCCACCTCTGCCCGGTATCAGGCCCAAAGCCCCCGCGCCTCAAGCACCTGCTTCAGCAGCGCCGGTTTGTCGGTCATCAGCCCGTCCACCCCCATATCCAGCAGGCGATTCATTTCGTCCGGGTCGTCAATTGTCCAGATGTGTACCTGCAACCCATTCGCATGACAGGTCTCGACAAAGGACGCGTTGCCGAGGGTCACACCGAACTGAACCACGGGGATTTGCGCACACCCGAAGATCTCATGATTGCCGGCGGGAACACCCCAGGCCCGAAACCGCATCCGGGCCGTCGCCCAGGGCCCCATGCTGGTGCACAGCTTTGGACCCAGCGCATCGCGCATCTGCTGAAGGCGCTTGTCTGAAAAGGACCCGACCCCCACTCGCTCAACCGCATTGGTCCGTCGAATGGCCTCAATCAACGGCGCCACACAGGCATCATGTTTGGGGTCGATGTTGAAGCGGGTCTCGGGAAAAGACCCCAGCAGGTCTTCCATCAACGGTATGGGTTCGCGACCTTCAATCAGCGCCGTTTTGACTTCTGCGTAGTCGAGTTCCTCGATCGCACCCTGCTGATTGGTCACCCGGTCCAGCCGATCATCGTGGAATGACAGCAACACGCCGTCCCGGGTCGCATAGGCATCGGTCTCTATATAGCGGTAGCCCATGTCCACGGCAGCCTGAAACGCCGCCATGGTGTTCTCCGGAAAATCCACAGCGCCGCCACGATGGGCAAACGCCAGAATTCCGTCATGCTCAAGATAAGCAAATTTTGCTGGTCGACTCATATGCCGAGTCTAGAGGGAAGCGTGACGCCCGTCGCGGCCATAAATATCGTCGCGGAAATTGACAACGCCGTGCTCATCCACCCATGCGGTGAGATAGAGCATGTAAACCGGCACTGTCTTTTTCAGGCGCACATCCTTGCGCGCACCGCTGGCGACCAACTCATCCACCCGCTTACGATCCCAGCCCTGCTCTTTGAGGATCCAGGTCGTGAGGTCATGCACGTGCTCCACACGCACACAGCCCGACGAGTTCGCGCGGATGTTGCGCCCGAACAGGCTCTTAGACGGCGTGTCATGCAGATAGACCGCATGCGGATTGGGGAAGTGAATTTTGACGGTGCCCAGTGAGTTGCGCGGGCCCGGGTCCTGACGGAACAAGAACGTGCGTTCGTTCACCTGGTTCCAGTTGACCTTGTACGGATTAACTTCCCGCCCGCCATAGCCGCGATAGACGCGCATATTGAGCCGCTTGAGGTAGCTCGGGTCACGGCGCACCTGAGGCAGAATATCCTTTCGGGCAATCGACTGCGGCACGTGCCATTAGGGATTGAACGCAAGGAACGTAATCTTGGACGTATATTCCGGGGTCTGACGATCGACCTTGCCGATCACCACACGGTGGCGGCGTTCGACACGGCCATTGGCTACTGCTTCCAGCTTCTGGCCGGCAATGTTCACAAAGATGTAGCGATCGCCCAGGGTTGGGGAAAGCTTGTTGATCCGCTTGAGGTTGCGCTCAAGCAGCGCAAGGCGCGCCTTGGCAGACATGTTGAGCGCTTCAAGCGTTCGGCGACCGATCACACCGTCCGGCAGCAGGCCGTTGCGCGACTGAAAGCGCTGCACAGCCCGCGTCACATCCGCATCAAACACGGTCGGGTTACCGCCCGCACCGGTCAGGTCGCCCGTTGCAATCAGGCGCTTGCGAAGCAGCGGCACGCGCAGCTCATCCACAATGCCCTCTTCCAGCTTGCCGCCAGTCTTGGGAATGCGCTCCCAGCCGCCCCACTCCACGATGTTCTTGTACATGGAGATGGCGCGCAGCAGCGGCCAGTAGCCAGCGTCACCCAGGGTGGGTGCATCCGACATCGGCGCCTTGGCGTTTTCAAAATCCTCAATGCGGCGCGGCGCATCCCACGGGTCGATCCAGTCAACGGCCCACGGGTCATCCACAAAGGAACTGCTGGGCGACGACCGGTCGGAATAATCCTGGGACGGGCTCGTCGGTGCAGCAGCCGGGCTGTCCCCGAAAATGTCATAGGAGCGCGCAGGCTCGGCATTGGCGGCGACGGCGGCCAATGCGCCGAGCGCCATTACCGTGACAGCAAATAGGACGGTCTTGATCAGTGTGCGTGCCAAAACGGAACGATCCCAATTCTAATAGGTGGCATGAGGGGGGAAACCCTTAGAATTACCCCTCTCCGTGCAACATTCAGACCGGCGGAGCCCAGACGGGACCAGCATGTTTGCTCACTGAAAATCCCCTGGTTCCCGCCTGCATAAGCCAACCGGAAACTGCCACTCCCTTCGCCCCTATGCGACAAGCGGCGCGGCGTCACTGCTCCCCCAAGCGTCCAACACCACGGGAAAAAATCTAGCGCCCTTTGCGCCAGCCCGCTAGGTAATAGTTTGTTAACCATGATGATGGGGCGCGACAGCCCTGTCTGGCCGCAAACAGGCATTGTTCCTGCACGACCCGGAGCAATACCGTGACGTTCCCGCCGCCTGTGCGGCCCTACCAAAGGCAAATCAGTTTTGACGGCTCTAAGTCTCATCGGTCTCAATCTGCTTGTTGTCGGCCTTGTCGTGCTTGGTCTGTGGCTGCTCAGCCTTCGTCTGAAAGATGTGAGCTTCGTTGATGCCTTCTGGCCTACGGGTTTTGGTGTCGTTGCCTGGACCACTTTTCTAGCGGTGGACGTCGAACACAGCCGGGCGACACTGCTGCTGGGATTCACCAGCCTGTGGTCGCTGCGTCTGGGCATCTACCTTTTGTCGCGCTGGCTGTCTGAGCCCCATGAGGACAAACGGTATCAGGCGATGCGCCGCAACCGTCCTCATTTCAAATGGCAAAGCATCCATGACGATCAACGCACCCTGGAGGCCGAAGACGACATAGATGCTTTGCCATTTGAAAGGAGGCCGGGTGCGGCGCATCGCCTGATACCGTTTGTC
>JBCBUN010000151.1:0-5341 GCA_039818145.1 Pseudomonadota bacterium | reverse complement strand
GTCTCGAACAGGATGTTCGAGACAGCTGTGGAGGGTCGTGACACGCCTCTAACCTTTGGGTCCTCCGGCCTCCTCTACCGGTCAAACAAGCTGATGTACGACCATGAAACCCAGAGCCTTTGGAACCAGTTCACCGGTCGCCCGGTCGTTGGTCACCTCACAGGCTCTGGTATTGAACTCAAGACCCACCCCGTGACCATCACCACCTGGGGCGACTGGCGGCGCAGCAATCCTGAGACTCGGGTTCTTTCCCTGAACACGGGCTTTGACCGCAATTATACGCCCGGCGCGCCGTACGCGGACTATTTCAACAGTCCGGATCTGATTTTCCCGGCACCTGTTGATGAAGCAGCCCTTGAACCAAAGGACTATGTGTTTGCCCTGCGGGGTTCAGGCGCGGAAAAGGCCTGGCGTCTGTCAGCCTTTGAGGGCGGCGCTGTCCTCAATGACATCGCAGGCGTGGTGCCCGTCACACTGATCGGCCAAGCCGCAACACGGACGGTACGTGCCTATCGCACGGATGGTCGTATCTTCAAGAAAGCAGATGATCCATCTGTACTGGAAAGCGATGGAGAAGACTGGACAGTCACAGAAAGCGGCATTTCAGGACCGGACGGCACGATGTTTCACCGCATGCCGGGGCATATTGCCTACTGGTTCGCGTGGGATGGGTATTTGGGGGATGAAGGCGAACTGGCAGCGCTGGCTGAAGCCTCCAACTAAGTGGGTGCTAGAGCCCTGGACCGCTGGTGACTTCCTGAATCTTCAGTTCGCCGCCTGAGGGTACGATCTGGACGGTAAAGTCTGCGCCCAGGCCAACCCGTCGCCATTCGCCACACTGATCAGCATGCCGGTTGACCCAATGAACCTTGAGGTCTCCGCCGCTGGGAACAATTTCCACCGTCAGGTCGGCATTGGCTGGCACAACGCTTACCTCACCGAACAGCTCGATACCTTTGATGTTGCAGGCAGACAATGCGTGCGCTGGTTGGCTTACGGCATACAAAGATGCAGCACTCACAAGGGCCAAACCAAGGCCTGTAATCGACTTCATCACGCTACTCTCCAAGGGCTCTCTAACTGTCCCAAGGCACCCAAAACAACGTATACGGGCAAATGACACGTAAGGCCAGATAATCCGAGGCCAGAGAAGCCCCGAAATAGGTCGGTTATGAAGAAACTTGCAGCGAGACTTGCCCTGCCTTAAGTCTCCGCCATGAGCAAAATCGACCCTATCCACGTCATCGGCGGCGGTCTCGCCGGTTCTGAAGCTGCCTGGCAGATTGCCCGAGCGGGTGTGCCCGTGGTGCTGCATGAAATGCGCCCGGAACGCGGGACAGATGCCCATCAAACTGGCGGACTGGCGGAACTGGTCTGCTCCAACTCCTTCAGATCAGACGATGACGAATCCAGTGCCATCGGCCAGCTGCACTATGAATTGCGGCGCGGCGGGTCACTCATCATGCGGTCCGGCGATGCCAATCAGGTGCCGGCAGGCGGTGCACTCGCTGTGGACCGGGACGGTTTTTCGCAAGCTGTAGAAGCAGCTCTTGAGGCAGACCCGCTGGTAACCATCGACCGGCGGGAGGTCGCAGGTCTGCCGCCGGAAGACTGGAAAAGCGTGATCGTGGCCACCGGGCCCCTCACCTCGCCGGATCTGGCGAAAGCCATTCAGCAACTGACCGGCGAAGATGAACTGGCGTTCTTCGATGCCATCGCGCCCATCGTGAATTTCGACTCCATCAATATGGAGAAAGCCTGGTTCCAGTCGCGCTACGACAAGCTCGGTCCCGGTGGTACAGGTGCCGACTACATCAACTGCCCGATGGACGAAGAGCAATACAACGCGTTCCTCGACGCCATTCTTGAAGGTGAAAAGACCGACTTCAAGGAATGGGAAGCCGACACCCCCTATTTCGAAGCCTGCCTGCCCATCGAAGTTATGGCGGAACGCGGGCGCGAAACGCTTCGCTATGGGCCACTCAAACCGGTGGGCCTGACAAACCCGCACGATCCTGATGTGAAGCCATACGCAGTCATTCAGCTGCGTCAGGACAATGCGCTGGGCACGCTCTACAACATGGTCGGGTTTCAGACGAAACTGCGGCATGGCGAACAGACGCGGATTTTCAAGACCATTCCGGGATTGGAAGACGCAGTTTTTGCGCGTTTGGGAGGCCTCCATCGCAACACATTCCTGAACAGCCCGAAGCTATTGGACGCAGAGCTGCGCATGAAGGCAATGCCGCGCCTGCGTTTTGCCGGGCAGGTCACGGGTGTTGAGGGATATGTTGAAAGTGCGTCCATCGGCCTGTTGGCCGGGCGCTTCGCGGCAGCCGAAGCGCTGGGGGAAACACTGACCCCGCCTCCGCAGACCACAGCCCTTGGTGCGTTGCTCGGCCATATCACCGGCGGGCACATTGATGCGGGCAAAGGCTCTTTCCAGCCAATGAATGTCAATTTTGGACTGTTCCCGCCTGTGGAACACCCCCGAGGCGAAGACGGAAAGCGCGTGCGTGGCAAAGCAAAGAAGCCTGCTCGCAAACGCGCTTATACAGAGCGCGCAAAGGCTGACATTGAAGGCTGGTTCGGAAACAAGATTGCCGCCGAGTAGGCCATGCGCAGCTACTAGATGCGTCCGCGCATGGCTCTGGCCATCAAGGATATCTGTCGGCGGTAGGCCGGGATTTCCGGCACGCTTCGAAACGGATCAAATCCGGCCCGGGTGAACAACCGCGCGTAGCCCGGTACCAGTCCTGCATGCAAACCCGCTGGCAGGACTTCACGCGCAGCCAGGTCTTTTCGTGTGCTCTCCAAAAGCGAGCGGGCGTGACGGGCAACATCGTGGAAGGCACGGGTTATCTCCGGTGTAAGCCGGCCGGAGAAAAGCGCATCTTCATGACCCGCAATTTGGTCTGCCGGAAGAAGCGCGATCTGGTTTCCCGCCGCCGACCCAAATCGTTTCAGCAACTCAACCAGCCCGTAGGCGGCAGCAAATCCAGCCAGCTTGTCTGCCTTCTCGGCATTGCCAAGGATCGTGCCGGCCATGGTCATGATGGTGCCCTCAGCCCGCCGTGCATGGCTTTCCATTGAGGCCAGATCAGCAAATGGAAATTCGCTCATTTCATCTTCCCGCGCGTCAAGCCAGTGATGAAAGCCCTCTGCAGGAAGTGATCCAGCTTCAATAGCGGCAGCGAGCGCCGGAACAAGTTCATGGCCCGGGTTTTCACCTTGATAGATGGATCCAATGGTATCCCGCCACCACTGAAAACGGATGGCACCGAGCATGGGTTCTGACACAAGTCCGGGAATGCGCTTCAACTCCTGGTCCAGGGCGTAGAGCGCAAACAGATGCGGGCGCGACCCTGCAGGAGCAAACAGCGCAGACAGAAAACGGTCACTGTCCGAGCGGCGAAGCTGCTCAGAAATCTGGACGGGCAAAAGGGAGTTTTCTGCGTCAGACACGCCCGGAATTCCTTGATAAATACGTCACGCGCACAAGGTAGTGCATAGACGGAAATTCACCAGTCATTGGCACGCTAATTGTGGCGACACAGCCAAAGTAATCGAGTTCAGGAGCATACTTCATGACAATCACCCTCCCCGACCTGCCTTATGCCCATGATGCGCTTGAACCGCATATGTCGAAGACAACATTCGAGTTCCACCACGACAAGCATCATCAGAAATATGTCGATACCCTCAACGGCCTGATTGAAGGCACGAACCTTGAGGGCAAGAGCCTCGAAGACATCATTGCCGCAGCGAGGGGTGATGACGACAAGAAGAAGCTTTTCAACCAGGCTGCACAGGTGTGGAACCACACATTCTTCTGGAACTCCATGAGCCCCAACGGCGGCGGCACGCCAACCGGAAAACTCGCGGATGCCATCAACCGTGACTTTGGATCGTTCGACGATTTCAAGACGCAGTTTTCAGATACGGCCGCAGGTGAATTCGGGTCAGGTTGGGCATGGTTGGTTTCCGACAAGGACGGAAAGCTCAGTGTCATGAGCACCCATGATGCCGATCTGCCTCTTGCCCACGGAGCGATTGCCATTCTCACGATCGATGTGTGGGAACACGCCTACTATCTCGACTATCAGAACAAGCGCCCGGACTACATCGCAAATTATCTGGACAAACTGGTGAACTGGGAATTTGCCGCGGAGAACTACGCTGCCATTTCCTGATTGCGCGCACGCACATCAAGCAACGGAAAACGGCGCTGCCTCGGATTGAGGCAGCGCCGTTTGTGTTTGTTGTCAGGGCGTTGAACTAGAACGCGTTCTGATTGATCACCATGGCGAAGAGCATGGGGATGGAAAGCAACGTGTTGGTGCGTGAGAACAGCATCGCCGTCCGCGCAGCCTTTGGCTTGTCGTCAGCCGGGGCATCGACAATGCCCAGCGCCACCTTCTGGTTTGGCCAGATGACGAACCACACGTTGAACCACATGATCGTGCCAAGCCACATACCGATGCCGATGATCGTGCTTGCGCCACCATCGGTGAAGCCGAGCAGATA
This sequence comes from Pseudomonadota bacterium, assembly GCA_039818145.1. Classification (GTDB taxonomy): domain Bacteria; phylum Pseudomonadota; class Alphaproteobacteria; order CGMCC-115125; family CGMCC-115125; genus Pyruvatibacter. The sequence goes on along the minus strand of JBCBUN010000151.1, from coordinate 814 downwards.
GGCTTCAATCAGGTAGCCGTTGAGGGCAGCCAGAACAATGCCGAAACCGATTGTGCCCATGGCGCCCCAGCGGAACCACCAAAGAGCAGCCGGTGCAATGACCTTGCCGACAGCAGGTTTCTGCTCGTCCGGGATATTCGGCATGTTCGGGATCTGTACGAAGTTGAAATAGTACAGCAGGCCGATCCACATGATGCCGCACAATACGTGCGCCCACCGGAGGATGAAGGCCCAGAATGCCTGTGAGCCAAGCGCGTCCGCAAAATGCTCAGACGCACTGTGTTGGCCGTAGATGTAGAAAATGCAGAGCAGCAACGCGAGCACAAAGCCCGTGATGACGGTGTTGCGCAGATTTGAGAGAATTCCAGCCATCCCCAAGTCCTCCTATGATGCTGGTGTGCCGCACATGCCCGGCCTTCCGCTGGGCGTTTGGTGCCAGCGTTATTGCCAAAGTGATGCGTCGACTCGTCGCGCACAGGTTACGCCGGTAACCCATCCCAAGGGAAGATGCACAAATAGGCGCAAATCAGTCTTTAGTTTGCGCTTTTAGCTGCCTGGCCCGGTTCCCCGGCGCCCGCACCCGACCAGTCACGCTTTACACCCAGCCAAAGCAGCAACGGTGCAGCGACAAAGATGGACGAGTAGGTGCCGATAATGATGCCCCAGATCATGGCGAAGGTGAATCCGCGGATCACCTCCCCGCCGAAGATGTAAAGAGACAGAAGCGCCAGTAACGTGGTCACAGATGTCATTACGGTGCGCGACAGGGTCTTGTTCACCGCCAGGTCCAGCAACTCGGCAAGCGGCATGCGTT
>JBCBUN010000150.1:0-5383 GCA_039818145.1 Pseudomonadota bacterium | reverse complement strand
ACTTTGGATTCTTCCCGGATGATACGCAGACAAATTGACACAAGCGCGGCAATTCCCGTCATATCCGCTATGTCAGCATTCTCTTCGCCCCCTGCAACAGGATAGTTCGTGGCCAAATCCGATGATCGCCGGTCTGCCATATTGGAGCGTCTTGCCGACCATGTTCTCTCGGACGGGCTCGCCGCCTCAAGTCTGCGCGCTTTGGCAGACGCCGCTGACACCAGCGATCGCATGCTGCTGTACTACTTCAAGGACAAGAACGAGATCATCGCCGCAACGCTTGGCGTGATCGGCGACCGCCTGGAGGTCATTCTTGGAGACCGGGCAGCCCCTCATCCCGTGCCGCTGGATAAACTGCAGCCGGCCCTCCTCAAGGCGGCGCTGGATGACGATCTGTGGCCCTATATGCGCATGTGGCTTGAGATATCGGCCCTCGCAGCCCACGGAGACGCATTCTATCGCGGGGTCGGTCAGCAGCTTGGCGAGCGGTTTCTCGAATGGGGCCATGCCCAGCTCAAGAGTGCATCCCCCAAAAAACGCAGATCAGAGGCCGCCGGACTGCTCCTGACGATCGAAGGCGTCTTGTTGCTCAAGAGTGTCGGAATGACTGACGCCATCAAGGATGCGACCGGCATTGGCTGAGGTTTCATTACCCGCGACAGGGCCGACCTAGAAAACCTGCGCCGGACGAACCAGCATCAATACGTAGATAGCCATCACCGAAGCAAAAGCCGGCCAACCAAGCCAGAACCACCACGCAAACAGCTGGTGATATTGCGCGGGCAGATCAGCGTTCGTTTCGGCTGCATGTTGCGCCAGCTTCTGCATCTTCCACTGGATCCAGACCACCGGCAGCCAGCAGCATCCGATCAAGACATAGAGGGCATAGGTCGCAAGCAGCCACTCGTCCAAGAGGCTGTAGCCTGCCAACACAGCCAGTGCGATGCCGCTTACCGGCTGCACCACGACGGCGGTTGCCGTGAAGAGAAAATCCGCGACAACGACAATGCGTCCAACCCCGGCAATGAGAATTGGACTGCCGGTGCGATGCGCCATGAACATGAAAAACGCAATGCCCAGCCCGGTGCCAAACAGCACAGCTGCGCTGAGGATGTGTATCCACTTCCAGATCAAGAACGCATCGATCATCGTCGTGCCCCTGACGCCGCAAGAACAATCGTAGCGCCGACAATTGGCAGGACTTTTAGGAGCGGCCCGAGTGGGGCTGCCCACAAGTCCGGTGCCAGCAACGTCAGGCCGCCAATATAGCCAAGGCTTAGTAGTATTTGCGCTGCGCAAGGTCGCCATAGCTCTCGCGCGGTGATCAGCCAGACGCCGAGTATGACATCAAGACATGACGTTGCGATGATCGCACCAAGCGTCGCCGTGCTGCCAATGAGTGCGGTGAGAGCGAGAGCAGCATCGGCCTGCGCGGCGTGTGTGATGCCTGCAAGCGTGACAATGCCGGTCGCGATCCAGAAGAACGCCAGCAGCACACGCAGTGCAATCAGCGGCGCAGCCAATCGCGCATCGCGCCGATCCGCGCGGGAGGCTGGGTCATGAGCAAGCGCAGTCGCGATGGGCTGCACCTTGAGACCCGTCGCCTCTTCAAAGGGAATATGATCTGCCGTGTTTGGTTTCTCGGTCTGCTTGAATGAAGTGGACCGCAAAGCCGTCTCGACACCCAGATAGCCAAGCAGGTCCGCCGTCAGAATGGCCGACCGCATGGCCCACCCGGGCACGGTCAGAATACGCGCTGATCCAAAACCCAGCCACGCACGGATCGTCTGCACAATGTCAGTCAGGTCCTGAACCTTGGGGCCGGTCACCGCCAGCGTCAGCCGAGACGGCGCGTTTGCATCAGACAGTTTGAGAATGCCGTCGGTCAGGTCATCCATCGCGACGGGCTGAAACACAATGTTTGCCTGTTCCGGGATCGGTACCACACCGGGCAGCCCCGCCAGCATGCGCACCATGGCCGTGCCGCCGTAACACTCGCGTGCCACAACAAGCGATGGTTTGAGAATGACCCAGTCCGTGTCGAGGTCGGCCAGATATCTGTCGGCAACGCGCTTTGACCTGGAATAGTCCGTATCCACATCATCGTCCGCACCAAGTGCTGAAATGTGAATGATACGCGGAACGCCTGCCTTGAGCGCGCCGTCAAAAAGCGCACAGGTGGCGGCACCATGAATGGCAGCCGGGTCATCTCTGGAGGTTTTTTGAAGAACACCCGCGCAATTGACGAGGACATCGCAGCCCCTCAGCCGGTCTGCCCAGATCTGTGGGTCCGTATCTGTGTTGAGATCGCAGTGCCGCCACTCAACAGCCGGGACAAGTCTGCGTCCCAGATCAAGGTCGCGGCCAAAGCCGGTGACCTCGTAACCCGCCTGAATAAACCGGCGCGCAACATGGCTGCCGATAAAGCCATGCGCGCCGATTAATCCAACTTTCATGGGGCGTCACCTGCGTGGGTGCGAAAAGCTGTTGAGTGCTAGAACGGCACTTCGTCGTCAAAGTCGCCGCCGCCGAAGTCGTCTGCGCCACCGCCTGCGGCAGCCGCAGCAGGCCGCGACTGGCCGCCGCCTCCACCGGCGCCGGCACCCATGCCGCCGCTGTCGCCACGGCCATCAAGCATGGTGAGGGTCGAGTTGAAGCCCTGCAGCACAACCTCTGTTGAATAGCGGTCCTGACCGGATTGGTCCTGCCATTTGCGCGTTTGAAGCTGGCCTTCGAGATAAACCTTTGAGCCCTTCTTCAGATATTGCTCAGCGATCTTTGCCAGACCTTCCGAGAAGATCACCACACGGTGCCACTCCGTGCGCTCACGGCGTTCACCTGAATTCCGGTCGCGCCAGCTTTCTGATGTGGCAATGCGCAGATTGACGATTGGTTTGCCGTCCTGCGTATGCCGGACTTCAGGGTCAGCGCCCAGATTGCCGATCAGAATGACTTTATTGACACTGCCTGCCATGGGATGCGGGCCTTTCTCGTTCTTATGCCGCCCATGGGATAGTGGCCCCATGTGGCAGGTAATTGCGTTGGCGCGACCGTACCGGATTATGGTGCCTTGCGCGCTGGCGCAGCGAATTTAATCCACAACAAAATTGCATGTTCCTGATATGTTCCTAGCACGGATTTGCGAGTCGGTCCAAGCCCGTCTCGCCAATCCCTCTCTAAAGCCCTATCTATCGCGGCATTGCACCTGCCCTGACTGCCCAATCAAGGATTTCCAGTGACCGGACTTCGCAACATCACCGTTAAAGGCGCCCGCGAACACAACCTCAAAGGGGTTGATGTTGAACTGCCGCGCGACAAGCTGGTGGTCATCACAGGTTTGTCCGGCTCGGGTAAGTCATCGCTGGCATTTGATACAATCTACGCTGAAGGCCAGCGCCGATATGTGGAGAGCCTGTCTGCCTATGCCCGGCAGTTCCTGCAGATGATGGAAAAGCCGGACGTGGATTACATCGAGGGTCTGTCGCCGGCCATCTCGATTGAACAGAAGACGACGTCCCGCAATCCCCGGTCGACGGTTGGCACCGTCACTGAAATCTATGACTACATGCGTCTGTTGTTTGCGCGTGTTGGCATTCCTTATTCGCCGGCCACAGGTCTGCCCATTGAGAGCCAGACCGTCAGCCAGATGGTGGACCGGGTACTGGCCCTCGAGGAAGGCACGCGTCTCTTCCTGTTGGCCCCGATGATCCGTGGCCGCAAGGGTGAATACCGCAAGGAGTTTGCAGACCTGCTCAAGCGCGGTTTCCAGCGCGTGAAGGTCGATGGTGAATTTTACGAGCTGGAAGACGTACCCAAGCTCGACAAGAAAAAGAAACATGACATTGAAGTCGTGGTGGACAGGCTTGTGGTCCGCAAGGACATTTCAGGGCGCCTGGCTGACAGCATGGAGACTGCTCTGCGGCTGGCTGAAGGCATCGCCATTGCCGAATTCGCAGATGAAAAAGACGACGATGGCAACCCGCGTCAGCTCATCTTCTCTGAGAAGTTCGCCTGCCCTGTGTCCGGCTTCACGATTGAAGAAATCGAACCGCGTCTCTTCTCTTTCAACAACCCTTTTGGTGCATGTCCGGCGTGTGATGGTCTGGGGACAGAGCTGCAGTTCGAGCCTGATCTGGTGGTGCCCGAACCATCCTTGAGCCTGCGTCAGGGTGCTGTTGCACCATGGTCCAAGACGGGCACGACGTCGCCCTATTACACCCAGACACTGCAGGCTCTGGTGGATCACTATGGCGGATCCATGAACGAAGCATGGAGCGATCTGTCCGACACACTGCGCAATGCCATTCTGTTTGGCACCGGCAAGGAAGAAGTCGAGTTCCACTACGACGACGGCATCCGCTCCTACAAAACCAAGAAAACCTTTGAAGGTGTCGTTGGCAATATCGAGCGGCGGTGGCGCGAAACGGATTCTGCCTGGATGCGTGAGGAATTGTCCCGCTTCCAGTCTGCCCATCCATGCGAGTCCTGCGGCGGCAACCGCCTCAGGCCCGAAGCGCTCGCTGTCAAAATTGCAGGGCTTCACATCAGCGAGGTGGCAGACTTCTCCATCCGCGAAGCCCATGACTGGTTCTCCAAGGTCGACAAGACCTTCACCAAGAAGCAGAACGAAATCGCCGGGCGTATCCTGAAGGAAATCCGCGAGCGGCTTCGTTTCCTCGTGGATGTGGGCCTCGACTATCTCACTCTTTCGCGCGGCTCTGGCACATTGTCCGGCGGTGAAAGCCAGCGCATTCGGCTCGCCTCACAAATCGGCTCGGGTCTCACCGGCGTTCTGTATGTGCTGGACGAGCCGTCCATCGGTCTGCACCAGCGCGACAACACGCGGCTGCTCGAAACCCTGAAGCGCCTGCGCGATATCGGCAATACGGTTGTGGTTGTCGAGCATGATGAAGAAGCCATCATGGATGCGGACTACGTGGTGGACATGGGCCCCGGTGCCGGCGTCCATGGCGGGAAAGTTGTTGCAGCCGGTACACCAAAACAGGTGATGCAGTCTGGCGAGAGCCTGACTGGCCAGTACCTCGTCGGGATGCGTCAGATTGAATTGCCGCACGAGCGTCGCCCGGTCGATGGCCGAAAGCTCGCCATCAAAGGGGCACGGGAAAACAACCTCAAGGATGTGGATGCCGACTTCCCGCTTGGGGCATTCGTCTGTGTGACCGGCGTCTCTGGATCGGGCAAATCATCGTTGCTGGTGGATACACTTTACCCTGCCCTGTCACGTCGTCTTATGAATGCGCGCGCGCAACCCGGTGCCCATGACAAGATCGAGGGCATCGAGTTTCTCGACAAGGTCATCGACATTGATCAGTCGCCCATCGGACGCACACCTCGCTCCAATCCGGCAACATACACAGGTGCG
>JBCBUN010000149.1:0-5395 GCA_039818145.1 Pseudomonadota bacterium | reverse complement strand
CCCGACCCACGCGGACCAGTCAATGAGCACGCCCGCGAGCACACAGCTGCCGGTGAAAGCCTGGTCGGTTGTCGGAAAGAAGGAGAATTGGTAGCGGGAGAGGGACTTGAACCCCCGACACGCGGATTATGATTCCGCTGCTCTAACCAGCTGAGCTACTCCGCCACACATTTCTCGCGGGCACCTGTCAAAAACTGCCGGAAAACCGGTAATTTCAATGGCACAAAGCGCGGGAAAGACGGGCATATAGACGCCGCATCTTCCCGGTGTCAAGCACCCAGCTGCCTGGCGGTAATTTCAGGCCAAATCCCCAGGTGAATTACGGATTGAGGCGTCCGGGGCACATGCCATGCCCCAAAATTAGGCATATACAACCGATTATGTGGAAACAATAACCTTTGGTCGTGTACAAAGTGTACAGGGTGACGGTTTCATGACCGAATCACCACGAGGGGACGGCCCATCCAATGAGGCCGGAACAACCAAAACAAACGACATGAGGGGACGAAGCACATGACCAAATCACTTCTTGCAGGCGCTGCCATCGCAGCCGCTGCCCTGCTGGGCACAACGGCCGCACACGCAGACGACGCTGGCTGGTACGCGAGCCTTGGTGGCGGCGTGAACTGGGTGGACGAAATCTCAGGCAATGGCGCATCCATCGACTTTGACGCGGGCTACACCATCGTCGGCGCAGTCGGCTATGCCTATGCCGATAGCGAAACCGGCCGCTTCCGTGCTGAAGGTGAGATCAGCTGGACATCCAACGAACTCGACACCATCAGCGCTGGTGGCGTGAGTGCAACTGTTGGTGGCGAGCTTGACCAGTTCGGCTTCATGGTTCAGGGCCTCTATGACTTCCTGCCCGACAGCGGTATCCGCCCCTATCTCGGTGTCGGTATCGGTGTTGTTGATGGCGACGTGTCCGCGACGCTTGGTGGCGTCACAGTCAAGTCCGACGGCACCAACTTCGCCTATCGCGGCCTTGCCGGTGTTGGCATCGCACTTGGCGACAGCGCAACGCTTGATGTTGGGTACCGCTTCACGGGCGTGACTTCTGATGAAAACATCAACAACAACGCAGCCGTCGCTCAGGTGCGCTTCAACTTCTAGATTGTCTGCACTGAAGCTTCTTCCAAAAGGGCGTCCCGCACGGGGCGCCCTTTTTTATTGCCTATGAGCTGGCGTCTGTCCGGCGGCGAAACCGCATCAGCGTAAAGATGCGCAACAGCCCAAGCGGCTTTTCCATCACCAGGTCAAGGTCCGGATGATTGAGCACCCGCTCACGACCAAATGCGGGATGCCAGCCGATAAGGGCCGCCACACGTTCAAGCTTGCGCTCAAACCACAGCACCCAGCCATCCGCCTTGGCAAAATGATTGACGATCACGACTTCACCGCCCGGCCTGGTGATACGCGCAAGCTCGTCCAGCACCGCTTCCGGATTGGGCGCAACTGACATCACATACATGGCAACCGCACAGTCGAAGTGGCCCGTCTCATAGGTCAGCGCGCCTGCGTCCATTTCCTCCAACGCAGCAACATGCCCCAGAGCCCGCTCGCTGACCCGCCGTCTGGCCAGCTCAAGCATGTCCGTTGAAAGATCAATGCCGGTAATCCGCGTCGTGCGCGCATAGCCGGGAAGCGACAGGCCCGAGCCCACCCCCACTTCCAGCACGCTCATCGGCACATCGGTTCCGCGCGCGCTGGCATGCTTGCGCGCCAGCGCATTGACCGCCGCCACCGCCGCAGCACGGCCCACATCGGTGACCGGGCCAACGACCGCATCATAAAACCGGGCCCAGCGCGCATAGGCGCGCCGAACAGCATTCTCGTCCAGGGCCTGGGAGTTTCCTGTCATCCCTTTCACGTAACCGTGGAGAATGACGATTTAAAGGGGATGATTGACGAATTGCGTCAGGTCAAAACAGCCAAGGCCGCGCGCAGCTAGACCGTGCGCCGTATCCAGCCACCGCCCAGCACGCGGCTGCCGTCAGCGGGATCATAAAAGACGCAGGCCTGACCCGGCGACACACCTTCTTCCGGCGACATCAATGTCACCAGCGCCCCGTCTTCGGTCGCCACAATGCGCGCGGCAAGCAGACGACCTGTAGACCGCACTTTGACGTTCACATCCACCGGCGTGTCGCCCAAGGGCTGATCGCCGATCCAGTTGACGTCTGTAAGCGTGATGTCACTGACACCCAGTGCGAAGCGCGGCCCCACAATCACCTGCCGCTGCTCGGGATTGAGCCGGACCACAAACAAGGGCTCTGCATTCTCGCCGCCCATTTCGGTGTCGCTGACCCCAAGACCGCGACGCTGCCCGATGGTGTAGCGAATGATGCCATCATGCCTGCCAAGCACCCGGCCATCCATATGCACAATGTCACCAGGCTCCGCTGCTTCCGGGCGCAGCCGTTCAACCACCTGCGCATATTTGCCATCCGGCACAAAGCAGATGTCCTGGCTGTCCGGCTTGGCCGCCACTTCAAGACCCAGCTTCTGGGCAAGAGCGCGGGTTTCATCCTTCGGCAACCCGCCAAGCGGGAACCGAAGAAACGCCAGCTGGTCAGGCTTGGTCGTGAACATGAAGTAGCTCTGGTCGCGACTGTCATCGACCGCGCGATGCAGCTGCGGCCCGGCATCACCGTCAAACCGCTGCACATAGTGACCGGTCGCAAGCGCGTCGGCGCCAAGATCGCGGGCCGTCTCCATCAGGTCGCGAAATTTCACCCGCTCATTGCAGCGGACACAGGGAATGGGTGTTTCGCCGCGCGCATAGGCGTCGGCAAAATCTGTCATCACGGAGTCCTTGAAGCGGCTTTCATAGTCCAGAACGTAGTGCGGGATATCCAGACGCTCCGCCACCCGGCGCGCATCATGAATATCCTGCCCGGCACAGCACGCGCCCTTCTTCTGGACGGCAGCCCCGTGGTCATAGAGCTGCAGTGTAATGCCCACCACGTCGTAGCCGGCCTGCGCATAAAGGGCGGCCGCCACCGAGCTGTCCACGCCGCCGGACATGGCGACCACCACCCGCGTGTCCGCAGGGGCCTTGCCGACAATCACCGGCGGCAGGTCGACGAGCAGCGTCTCCCCTGGCACGGCGGCCTTATCCTTTGGCGCAGTATGGGCATCAATATGTGTCATGGCGCGGGACTATAGCGCCCGCTTCCCCCGCAGCAAGCCTCATGGCCTACCGACCCGGCAAGTCAGTCCCCGGCCCGGCAGGATTTGCCGATCAAGGCCCGACTTCTGCCGGGCCAATCCCAAAGCCTCTTGGCTGAGAGTGTCGGAAATCTGCCATTTTTTCTACAATTCCCGGTTGGCCCCGCCCTTGCTCATACCTGTCCGAGAAATTGCGTCCATGCCAGCCAACCGGCTTTCAGCGTGGGCATCGGGGCACGACAAAAGACACGGGATAAACCGGATGACATCGACTGAGACATTCAACGCAGGCCAGGTCCGCAAGGCAGAGGCAGCAGCACAGGTGAAAAACGCCGAGCCGCGCCGCGCCGAAGACGACAGCCGCTTTGCAGAAGAGCTGCGTGCCAGCCGAGCCGAAGAAAAGCGCCAGGCGGAAGAACGCATCCGCGACCGCAAGTCGGACGAAGCCCGTCTGGAAGAAACCCGCCAGGCTGACGCCCGCGATGCAGCTGCCCGCACCGAAGAAGCCCGCGCGGAAGATGCAAGAGCTGACAAGGTCCAGGAAGAGAAATCCCGCGAGGACCGCGCGTCAGAAAAGGCTGAAGAGGAAAAGGCTGCTTCTGCTTCGAGTGAAGGCGCGACTGACGACGCAGAAGTTGCAGCCCAGCAGGCAGGAGCACTGGACACCATCACGGGCGCTGATACGGCTGATACAACGCCTGTCACTGAAGAAGCTGCCCTCGCGGACATCAATGACGGGCCGGTCGCGGTATCTGCAGAAGAGATCGCAGCTGCTGAAAAGGCTGCCGCCGCGCAACAGACCGCGGCTGCAAGCGCGGTCACCAACAAAACTGAAGGCACAAACACAGCCGACAAGCAGAACGCCCAGGCCGCCGTCACCGCGGCAGCGAAAGCCGGCGATGGCAAGAACGCTCAGCAGACGCAGGAAAACCACGCCACACCGGTCGCAGGCAAACCGACCCCAGGCAACACCCCGGCCGCATCTGCCACTGACGCTGCAGCGACACAGGCACAGGCTGCCCTGCGGGACGCAGCCGCAACACCTGTGGAAACAGAAGCAGCTGCAGCCACAACATCCGCCCAGGCCGCAGGCAAGCGCGGCCTTGGCCACGCCACAGCTGAAAGCATGCAGGACGCAAAAGCTGATGCAAAGCCAACCGCCAAACCCACCAACACGGCTCAGGCACCGGAAACGGCCGCATCAACCGACAAGCCCACAACCATGGCCCAGGCGGCTCAGCGCACATCCGCTTCCGAGATCGCACTGCAGGCCATTCTGGCCAAACCGGCTGGCACGCCTCAGGACATTCGTGTGGCAGGTCTTGATGGCGCTGCAAGTGCACCTCTTCAAGCGACCGATAGCGCAGCGCCTGCGCCCAGCGTGACCGTGCGCGCCATCATGACTGCATCTACCCAACCCGGCACACCGGTTCAGCCACAGACACCGGCCCGCGAGATCGCCATCAACATGGCAAAGAATCTGGGCAACGGCACAAACCGTTTTGAAATCCGTCTCGACCCCGCCGAGCTTGGCCGCATTGATGTGCGTATGGAACTCGGCACGGACGGACGCGTTCAGGCACATCTGACCGTCGACAAACCCGAAACGCTGGACATGCTCCAGCGCGACGCCCGCTCACTTGAAAAAGCCTTGAGCGACGCCGGTCTTGATATGGAAAACGGCACCCTGAGCTACTCCATGCGTGATGACGGCAACGGTTCCGACTTCGCCGCCAACCGCGACAATGCAGACAGCGCCTCCGACAACACACCAACCGAGGACGACCTGGCAGCAGACCTTGCCGCCGTCCAGCACATCTATGCGCTCAAGGCCGGGTCCGGCTCTGGCGTAGACATCCGCATCTAGGGACAGACCATGTCAATTGAAGCCATTGCAGCCGCACAGTCCTCGCAAGGGGCCGCCGCCAGCGCCTCATCGAAACTTAATACGGACTTCGATACGTTTTTGACGCTGCTGACCACACAGCTGAAGAACCAGGATCCGTTGGAGCCGCTGGACAGCAGTGAGTTCACCAACCAGCTGGTGCAGTTCTCAAGCGTTGAACAGAACATCGCCACCAACCAGAACCTTGAGCAGTTGCTGAACCTCACCTTCGCCAACTTCGCTACCGACGCTGTGGGCTACATCGGCAAGGAAGTGGTGGCTGAAAGCCCTACCGCCATTCTCACCAATGGCACGGCGAACTGGGACTATGAACTGGAT
>JBCBUN010000148.1:0-5400 GCA_039818145.1 Pseudomonadota bacterium | reverse complement strand
TGACGCGGGTCCGGTGGGCGAGGTGAGACATTGATGCAACACTGGCCATGACTGGTGGGACCCACAAACGGTGTTGCGGGTGTCTGTGCTCGCATAGGGCAGTTCCGGAATGGGGCACTGTTTCTCCAAGATATCCGGCAATTTCGCCCCCAAACGGGTGGTTTTGGTAATCCCTCGTTAGGGAATTGTGTCCCTCAAGCCACATATGCATGCGCCCGAACCCAGATCAGGCCCGGACTGCTTGACGATTGGTCCCCAATGTCAGAGTTTGCGTGTCGAGCATGGGGGGCGAACCTCGTCCCGTTTGGGCATGTTCTCGTGCTCTTGTGCACACCTCTTTTCGAATGTGAGGGACAGATGAAGAAGCTTCTTGGAACTACTGCCCTGGTGGCCGCCGCTTTTGCGACCGCGCCTGCCATGGCTGCTGATAAGATCAACATTAAGGTCGGCGGTTATTTCGTCGGCGGTATTTCTGCATCGTTTGACAGCGACGCAGGTGAAGGCATCAACCGTGGTACGACGGCTGCTGTTGGCGTTGCTGCGGTGGCGCCTGGTTCGACAGCCGCTCTTGCTGCCGGTGTCGACCAACGCACAGTTAGGTTCGCACGTGAATCAGAAATCCACTTCAAGGGTTCTACAACTCTGGACAATGGCGTTGAAGTTGGCGTCAAGTTCGAGCTGGAAACCGGCGAAGCAGCCACTGATGACGTGATGGACGAAGCTTACCTCTGGGTGAGCGGTGCCTTCGGTGAATTCCAGTTCGGTGCTCAGGACGGCGTTGGCGATCAGATGCCAATCGTTGCTCCGTCTCCATTCCTGGAAACGTTCGCCAACGACACAGACCTTGACCCGCTTGGCGGCGGTGACTCTGGCGAGGGTGGCCTGTTCACCGACGCTGGTTTCTCTGCGAATGACAACGTCATGACGCCAAACAGCGCTGGCATCATCAACACCGTTCTCGACTTCTCAGGCGACAACGAAAAGATCATCTACTTCACGCCGCGTCTTGCCGGCTTCCAGATTGGTCTTTCATACACTCCTGAGCCCGAAGAGCTCTCCGGTGATGAGTCAACTGGTGACCCGTTCTCAGGCAACGACGCTTGGGAAAACGTGTTTGAAGCAGGTATCACCTGGGAATATGCCTTCAATGGTGTAGACCTCGGCGTGAGCGCTGTTTACCTGACTGCCGACGGCACTCTGGTGAACACCCCTGATGTTGAAGACTGGGCTCTCGGCGCAAGCGTCGGTTTCGCTGGCTTCACTCTCGGCGGTGCATACGCTGAAAAGGAAACTGACGGTATCGCAGCTGTGAACACCGGCCAGATTCTTGAAGATGCGACTCACTGGGATGTGGGCGTAACGTACGGCACAGGTCCTTGGACCTTTGGTGTTGAGTATGCCGAAGCTCAGCGTGATGAGGTCGGCGGCGTAGGTACGGTTGGTACGCTTCTCGTGAATGGTGTCGCAACTGGCGCCAACATTGATGAGCTTGATCTGCGTGCAGTCGTTACCGGTGTTGCTTACTCACTGGGCGGTGGCGCAAACGTCACTCTCGGTTACAAGTACGCTGAAGACGATGCAACGAACCGCGAAGGTTCTGCTCTCTTCACCGAATTCGGCGTGAAGTTCTAAGCTTCATACCACTCGGACCTTTGGAAAGGGCGGCTCCTCGGAGCCGCCCTTTTCTTTTGTCCGATGGCTGGGTGGCTGAGGTGTTCGAGCGTCAGGTAAAACGAATGCCTGCAACACCGCATAGAGGCAAGCCTGCCAATCGACCAACCGTCTGCGGTGCCACACCGCCCAGCGCGTATGCGGGCACAGGTAGCTCTGCCAGAATTCCGGCCAGACCAATCGGGCCAAGCGCCGGCGCTCCTGGATGGCTCTGTGTTGCAAACACCGGTGAGACCAACGCCATGTCACACATAGCTCGGCCGCCGACGACAACACAGCGCGCTGCCTGGCGTCTATGGACTGCTGTTGAGACCCTCAGGTTGTGCGCGCGGGCGCGGGCGACACCTCGGATCGCATGTTTCCAGAGGCCTTCAGGGAAATGCACGCCCCAGGCACCAACATTCAAAGCAAGTGAGACGTCACCGGCTACCATAAGGCGCACGCTGTTGTGGCGGCAGGCGGTGGCCAGCCGTGCGGCGTATGCCTCTCGCCCCTTCAGATCATAGTCGCGCAGGCAGATGATCGAACCTGACGGCAACGCGTCCGCCAGATGCCATGCATCTCCCTGCACCGCCCGGTCCGTCATCACCAGCAGATTGGGCCATGCGCTGCGAGGCCGCGGCCCAAACCGCCGGTCCGCATGTCTTGCGATGGCATGCAGTGCGGCCTTAATGTCAGCACCCATGAGCAACACTCCAGACACCAGCCCCCATGAGGCCCTTCAATCCGTCCTTGTACGGATTAATGCTGCTGCAACAGATGCTGGTCGTTCGGCTGATACGGTGACGCTCGTTGCGGTCAGCAAGACGTTTCCAGCCGATGCCATTGTTCCTGTCCTTGAAGCCGGACACCGCATCTTTGGTGAAAACAGAGTGCAGGAGGCGCAGGAAAAATGGCCGGTGCTCCGACAGACTTTTCCCGATGCACAGGTTCATCTGATCGGCCCGCTGCAAACCAACAAGGCCAAGGATGCGGTCGCCTTGTTTGACGCCATTCATTCCGTGGACCGGGTCAAGCTTGCGCGCGTTCTGGCTCGAGAAATCGAGGCGCAGGGGCGCGATCCGGATTTGTATCTGCAGATCAATACCGGCGAAGAGCCGCAAAAGTCCGGCGCGTCGCCGGCGGATGCTGACGGCTTCATTGCGGCCTGCCGTGAAGAGCATGGTCTGCGCGTTGCCGGCTTGATGTGTATTCCGCCCGCCGACGAAGAACCGGCGTTGCACTTTGATCTTCTGGCCGACATCGCCAAGCGCAATGGGATCGACGGTCTGAGCATGGGCATGAGTGCGGACTATGATGTCGCCATTGCTCACGGTGCGACGCACATCCGTGTTGGCAGCGCTATCTTCGGCCAGCGGACAGCGCATCCCTAAGCCGTTTGTCCAAAGGGATGCGGGTGAATGGTGATGGTGCTCGTGGGCGTCACCCGGCGCAGCACATATCTCAGATCCTCAGGATCAAGTGCTACGCATCCAAGGGTCGGCCCAAAGTCCGGTCGCGCCACATGCATGAAGATCGCGCTGCCAAGGCCAGGCACGACAGGAGCATCGTTGTGGCCAAGCACCACAATCACATCATAGAGCCGGTCACGCCGGGCCAGTTTTTCCGCGCTTGAAGCGTAGGGCAGGCGGACCGGCCGATTGTAGGCTGTGTCATCGCTTTCATCGCACCACCCGTCGCGCGGTCCAATGGGTTTGGCCCGCAGCGTCGTCGATGGTCTGTCTCCCCGGTCGCCCCGGTAGAGAACATGTCGCAACGGGAATGTCCCTGCCGGTGATGCGCCATCGCCTTCGCGGCCCGGCGAGGTCACACCATTTTTGCCGATGGCGCACCGCAGGACCGTGTCGCCAATGCGCAACCTGCCGCCATGTGCCTTTGGGCCGTGCTGCCAAACGTCAATATCCATGGTGGGAGTCTATCAGCATGCCGGGTGTCAAACAGCACCCTTGGTGCTTGTCCGCTAGAGGGCCTTGTTGACCAGGCGGCCGGGCGCTGCTGCTGCCGGGGCATATGCCAGATCAGGCTGAGACGCGTCATTGGAGTTGGCTGGCTTTGCCGGTGTTCCAAACGATTGAAGCAACGCATCAAAAGCTGACGAAGACAGGGACGGCAGTGCGGGTCCGGCGGATGGCTCGGTTTTAATCGTGTCTGCCTGTGGCGTTGCGGATCGTGCTGCGGGTTTGGTGGTGCCGGGTGTGGCCACAGGTGCTGCGGGCAAGGCCGCGGGGACGGGCAACGGTGTTGTTGCGGAATCACGGGCTGCGGTCTGGATGGGTTTCTCGCCTGCGGACGGCTCGGCGTCGTCGTCGCCGAACAGGGCGGTCATGACATGGCCACCCATGCTGTCGCCGGAAAACGATTCCACCGCCACATCAACGAGGGACGCGGCTGCTCCAAGAACACCGCCGAACAGGCCCCCACCAAGTACTCGCGACTCCGGACGGATCTCGTCGCCGGTGATCTCACGATAGACGGTGGACACCACAGGCAGATGCTGCAGCGGATTGACGATGTCTAGCAGGTCATCAAACGTGAAGCCGCCCTCATCGGTGGCACTCTCGACGGCTGGAACCGTGGAGGCGGTGGTGATCGGCGTGCCATCACCGACGCTTTCTGCCGTAGGAATGCCTGCGGGATGCATGCCTGTTGCCGGCAACCGGTCGTCCAGGGCACGCCCGAAACGGTGCGTTGGTTCTGGATAATGTGCGGCGGGTAACGGCGCTGTGATGGCTGTGGTCTGCATGATCGGGCTCCCTTGCGTAAGGTGCTGCAAATCCTGAACCAGACAAAAATCTTTATATTTCAATGGCTTATGGTGGTTCGAGGGTCACACGCCCGGCACAAACTGCCGGGTGGTGGGCAAGCTGTGCGTGCCGTCTCGCTCACGGGCGGTTGACGCGTAGGTGAAAGACTGTGTGTGGCACGTGTGCGGCTCGGCCCCCTACATAAGCCCCACGCCGATGTTGCGGGGTACCCTTTGTAAGAAGGCCCCGAAATGGCGTAACAGTGTAGAAACAAGCCAGCGGAGAGTGCTCCGCATTCGGCCAATTAAGCGGCGGGGGCCCTTATGAGCAATATCCGGAAAATCCTACTTGTCGACGATGATGACGCCCTGCGTGAATCCCTCGCCGAGCAGCTCGACCTGCATCAGGAATTTGAAGTCACCACTGCTGACAAGGGCACCGATGCCGTCAAGCTGGCGAAAGACGCCCATGTGGACCTGGTCCTCCTCGACGTGGGTCTGCCTGACATGGATGGCCGTGAGGTCTGCCGTCTTCTGCGCGGTCAGGGCGTCAAATGCCCGATCGTCATGCTGACGGGACACGACTCCGACGCAGACACCATTCTTGGTCTTGATTCAGGGGCCAATGACTACGTCACCAAGCCGTTCCGCTTTGGGGTGCTGCTTGCACGTATTCGTGCCCAGCTGCGCCAGCACGAGCAGAGCGAAGATGCCGTTTTCAAGATTGGACCGTACACCTTCAAGCCGGCGGCCAAGCTGCTGCTTGAGGAAGACGCCAACAAGAAAGTGCGGCTGACAGAAAAAGAAACCGCGATCCTGAAATATCTGTATCGGTCCGGTGATCGGGTCGTTGGCCGTGACGTGCTGCTGCACGAAGTGTGGGGATACAACGCGGGCGTCACGACGCACACGCTTGAAACACACATCTACCGTCTGCGTCAGAAGATCGAATCTGATCCGTCACCAGTATCTCTGCGTTTGACGGA
>JBCBUN010000147.1:0-5401 GCA_039818145.1 Pseudomonadota bacterium | reverse complement strand
ATATATCAGGGCATTAGCTTAGCCGCTTAAGTCGGGTGTGGGGGCATCCGTTTGGGGGAATGTGGACTGGCGATCTTGCGGGTGTCCGCGGGTTGCTCTGAGGGCGTATGCAGTGAGGGAACCGACCAACAGGGTCAAACTTCCGTTTCGGGTGTCATCGTACCGGCTGTCGCTGGCGGTGACGCTTACGCTTGCCTCCGTCCTGCTGGTTGGTCGTGCCGAGAGCTATCTCGTGGACCGTACCCGCCAGGTTATGACTGACCTGTCTGCACCCCTCCTCGAACTTGCTTCGCGGCCTGTTGCGGCTGTGCGCAACTTCATCGCTTCAACTGACGAATACGCCTATGTCTTTGAAGAGAACGCTCGGCTACGGGCGGAGAACGAAGAACTGAAAGCCTGGCGCCAGCAGGCCTTGTCGCTTGAGCGTCGGGTTGCCCGCTTTGAAGCGCTGCTCGACGTGACGGTCGAACCGACCATCCAATATGCGACCGGCAAGATCATTGGCGACAGCGGCGGGCCGTTTGTTCACGCCTTCATCGTGAACGTGCCGCAGGACGCTGGCGTTGAAGCGGGGCAGGCGGTTGTCGATGACGAGGGCCTGATCGGGCGCGTCGTCAGCACGGGCGCGACGGCATCGCGTGTACTGCTTCTCACAGACCTCAACAGTCGCGTTCCGGTCCGCGTTGAGCCGGGCGGGTATCGGGCTATTGCGGTGGGCGACAACAGCCGCTTTCCCAAGATTGAATTTCTGCCGCCGGAAGCGCGTCTTTCGCCCGGTGATCAGATCGTCACGTCGGGGCATGGGGGCCTGATGCCGCCAGATCTTCCCGTCGGCATTGTGGTGATGGCCAGCGATGGCAGTCCGCGCCTGCAGACCAATTCGGAATTCGACCGCACCAGTGCCGTACGGTTGCTGCAATACGAGTTCCCGACCCGTGTTGTCGCTGACTCAGACGAAGAAGCGGCCAGCGAAGATGTGGCTGACGACGCCAAGCCTACTCCCGCGCTGCCCAATGCAGAACCTGCCGTCAATGATCAGATTGTTGAGCGTGCCGGTGAGCCCGGTGCCGCAGCCGGGACAGACAGCGCCAACGCATCCGACGCCACACCTGAAACGCAAGCCGGGGCGGCCGACGAGTAGCCATGCGTGATGTATCGCAGGCATTCTGGATTGCTGTTCCTGTGGGCTTGTCCCTAATTTGTGTTTTGCTGGGCCTTGTCCCTGTGGGCGTTGGAACCGGAGGCACAATCGCTCCGATTTTCACCCTGGCGGTTGTCTATTTTTTCTCCGTTCACCGGCCGGAGTTCTTTCCGCCATGGGCGGTGTTTTTCATCGGCCTGTTGCAGGACATCATGTCAGGGGGTCCGCTTGGTCTTTACACGGTTGTTTTGCTGGCGGCCTATGGCCTCACCCATTCCCAGCGCCTGTTCCTGATGGGGCGCGGCTTCTCGACTTTATGGGTTGGCTTTCTGGCCATTTGCGCGATTTCAGCCGTGATCATGTGGTTTGGGGCGTCCGTCCACTATGGCATCGCCGTCAACCCGCTGCCCTTGCTGTGGCAGGCAGGCATTACGGCGCTCATCTATCCGCCGGTTTCTTTCATCCTTACCCGGATCAATCGTCAGATGACGATCCTGGCTCCGGCAGCATAGGGGTGGACCAATGGCACTAGATGATCGTGATGCAGACAAGCAGAAGATGTTCTCCCGCCGGGCTGCCATTCTTGGCGGCGGTCAGCTTGCTCTTTTCACGGTGCTGGCCGGGCGGATGTACTACCTGCAGGTGATTGAGAGCCAGGAATACGAAATTCTGGCTGAAGAAAACCGCGTTAACGTCCGGCTGCTGCCGCCCCTGCGCGGCGAGATACTTGATCGCTTCGGAGAGAAGCTGGCGTCGAACCGTCAGAACTTCCGCGTTGTACTGATCCCCGAGCAGACGGATGACGTTGAGACCACACTCGACAAGCTGTCCGAGATCATTCCCATTTCTGATCGCACCCGTAAGCGCCTGTTGCGCGAAGTGCGCCAGAAGCGCGGCTTTGTTCCTCTCACGGTGGCTGAAAACCTTGAGTGGGAGTCGTTTGCCGAGATCAATATCCATACGCCTGACCTGCCGGGTCTTCAGCCTGAAGTGGGTGATACGCGGCATTATCCGTATGGGGAAGACCTGGCCCATGTGGTGGGCTATGTGGCCGCCGTTACTGACAAAGACCTGGACGGTGCAGACGATCCGCTTTTGCAGCTTCCGGGCTTCCGGGTTGGACGGTCGGGCGTTGAGCGACTGCTGGAAAATGAATTGCGCGGTCGCGCCGGTAACAGCCGCGTTGAGGTGAATGCCTTTGGCCGCGTTATCCGCGAGCTGGCCAAGGACCCGGGTACGCCGGGGGATGAAGTTGTTCTGACCCTCGACATGGATATTCAACGCTACGCAACCGAGCGTGTGCGCGGCGAGAGTGCGTCCGTTGTTGTGATGGATGTATTGACCGGTGAACTGGTTTCGATCGTGTCAGCGCCGGGCTTTGACCCCAACCTGTTCAATGTGGGCCTCAGTCAGGCGGAGTGGGACGGGCTGACGAACAATGAGCTTAATCCTCTGGTGAACAAGACATTGGCCGGGCAATACCCGCCGGGATCTACCTACAAGATGATTGTTGCTCTTGCCGCGCTTGAGGCTGGGGTCATCAGCCCGCATCGCAAGATTTCGTGCACCGGCAAGGTGACGCTGGGCAGTCATGACTTCCACTGCTGGAAGCGCGGTGGGCATGGGCCGGTCAATATGGTCGAAGCCATCAAGCAGTCCTGCAATGTCTATTTCTACGACATCGGCAAGCGGGTGGGGATCGACAAGATCGAAGAAATGTCTCGTCGATTTGGATTGGGTGATCAACTGGCCGTTGATATGGCCGGCGAGAAGTCGGGCCTGGTGCCGTCGCGCGGCTGGAAGCGCGCCACGACGGGTATCTCCTGGCAACAGGGTGAAACGCTCAATGCGTCGATCGGGCAGGGCTATGTGCTGACGACGCCGCTGCAGCTTGCAACCATGGCGGCGCGTATCGCTAATGGCGGCAGTGGGGTGCGGCCGTGGCTCGTGCGGTCCGTCGGTGGGCAACTGCGGCAAATGCCGCAGGCGGCGCCGATGGGTATTGACTCAGCTCATATGAAAGTCATTCAGGACGGCATGGATGCGGTGGTGAACATACCCGGCGGTACCGCTTTCCGGTCCCGGCTTCCGCTTGAAAATGCCAGCATGGCCGGCAAGACGGGGACAGCTTTGGTCCGCCGTATCTCCCGTGAAGAACGGGCGAGGGGCGTGCTCAAGAATGACGAGCTGCCGTGGAAATTCCGCGACCACGCCTTGTTCGTTGGGTATGGACCCGTCGAAAGTCCACGATACTCAATTTCCGTCATTGTCGATCATGGCGGCGGTGGCAGTCGTGCAGCAGCACCCGTGGCGAAAGACATCATGACCCGCGTTCTGACGCGTGATCCCATGCAGATGTCGGCTTATGAAAAGCTCACGCCGGGCAGTGATGTGACATCGCTTGAGCGCCCCTTGGACGCATCAGGAGGTCGTGGCTGATGGTGATGGAGGCTATTTCACGCTCTGGCCGCATGAGCCTTGTGGACAAGCTCTACGAGATCAACTGGGTGTTTGTGCTGCTCATCACGGCGATCGCGGCGGTTGGCTTTGCCATGCTGTATTCAGCCGCCGACGGCAGTTTTGATCCGTGGGCATCGCGGCAGATGATCCGTTTTGGCATGGGCATGGCAGTCTTGCTGGTGTTTGCGCTAATCGACCCACGCATCTGGTTGCAGCTTGCCTACCCGGCCTACGCCTTTGCCTTGCTATTGCTGATTGCTGTTGAGGTTGCGGGCACCACTGGCATGGGCGCGACGCGCTGGATCAATCTTGGTTTCATCCAGCTGCAGCCTTCAGAACTCATGAAGATCACGCTGGCTCTGGCACTGGCGCGCTACTACCACGTGCTGGAACAGGACCGGGTCTCTCATCCGCTCTATCTATTGCCGGCGCTGGCGTTCATCGCTCTGCCGGTGGTGCTGGTGCTACGCCAGCCGGACCTTGGTACGGCGCTGCTGCTGTCGGTGGTAGGCATCTCCATCATCTTCATGGCCGGTCTGTCATGGCGCTACATTATTGCAGCGGGTGCTGCTGCCCTGGCGGCCATTCCCATCGTCTGGGAGTTTCTGCATCCCTATCAAAAGGAACGTGTGTTCACTTTCCTGGATCCATCGCGGGACCCGCTGGGGGCCGGCTATCACACGACCCAGGCCAAGATTGCGCTGGGCTCAGGCAGTGTCTGGGGCAAGGGCTTCATGGAAGGCACTCAGAGCCATCTGAACTTCCTGCCGGAAAAACAGACCGACTTCATTTTCGTGATGCTGTCCGAGGAAATGGGCCTGATGGGCGGCCTTGCGCTCATGGGCCTCTATGCCGCGGTGCTTGGCTTTGCATTGACGGTTGCCATCGGCATTCGTCACCAGTTCGGCCGGCTGCTGGTGGCGGCTCTTGCTGTCAATTTCTTCCTCTATGTCTTTATCAATGTGGCCATGGTCATGGGGCTCATCCCGATTGTAGGTGTGCCGCTGCCGCTGGTGTCCTATGGCGGGTCTGCCATGCTGGTTATTCTGGCCGGGTTCGGCCTCCTCATGAGCATCTATGTGCATCGCGGCGAGGAATTGCCGCGCGGCGGCGGCATCATCTAGGCAGGTGTGGCTCCACGGCTTTTCCGTCAGGACAAATCACCGCTGGCTACTTGCGGCGGGCGCAGGGCTTTGCTATCACCCGCCATCGTTCGCGCAGGCAGCGTCTTTTCCAACGGAGATTCTTGAATTTCCCGGACGCTGATTCCCCTGCCCGGCGGGGCGCATAGCTCAGTTGGTAGAGCAGCTGACTCTTAATCAGCGGGTCCAAGGTTCGAATCCTTGTGCGCCCACCAAAAGCTAAGAACAATCAAATAGTTACGGCAACTGATGCTATTGCATTTGTCCCCAATTCTTCAGCGGAAGCAAAGTGGAAGCAAGGTCATGTGCTCAATTTGTCCGGTAAACACTTGTTGCTAAGGCACAACTAGTTGCAACTTTTCCGTGGTGCTGCTCTGTTCTGAGGACGCGAGTTCAAAGGCAACGTCCTGGAGTGGGTAGAATCCTCATGTCTGAAGTCAGCACCACCGTGAAGGGCAATACATTCCGATCACAAGTCGCGAGTCTCCTAGAGGCTGCTGGATTTGAAACAACTGAAGAGGTGCGTGCCGATTACAAGAAGGTCGATGTCGGCGCGATTGCATTGAGGCGTCAGTCGTTTGATGGCCCAAGCACGATATTTGTCGAGACCAAAGACTACTCTGGCACCTTATCGAAATCTGAATGCATTAGTTTTGTA
>JBCBUN010000146.1:0-5412 GCA_039818145.1 Pseudomonadota bacterium | reverse complement strand
CGGGTGCGCGGGAGGTCCATCTGCGGATCGCTAGCCCACCCATCACGCACTCGGACTTTTACGGCATCGACACACCTGATCAATCGAAGCTTCTGGCTCATCGTTTTGATCTGGAAGGGATGCGGTCCTATATCGGCGTCGACAGCCTTGCCTTCCTCACCGTGGACGGGCTTTACAAAGCGCTTGGGTACGACGCCCGCAATGATGAGCAACCGCAGCTGACGGACCACTGCTTTACCGGGGACTACCCCACGAAGCTGACGGACCGTGATGGCGACAGATCCGGTGGCCAGTTGTCGCTTCTCGCTGAGATCGCCTGACAATGTCCGGGCAGTTTGAAAACAAGACAGTCCTCATCACCGGGGCTTCACGGGGTATTGGCTATGCGGTCGCCCTCGCCTTCGCACGTGAGGGAGCGCATGTGATTGCGGTTGCCCGGACTGAAGGTGCGCTTGAGGAGCTTGATGATGCCATCAAATCCGAAGGTGGATCTGCGACGCTGGTGCCGTTGGATCTGACGGATTATGAGGGCGTTGACCGTCTGGGTGCCGCAATTTTTGAGCGCTGGGGCAAGCTGGATGTTCTGATTGGCAATGCCGGCGACCTGGGCGTGATTTCACCGATCGGTCATGTGCTGCCGAAAGACTGGCACAAGGCGATCGATATTAATGTGAATGCCAACTGGCGGTTGCTGCGGTCCATGGACCCGCTGCTGCAGGCCGCGGAGGCCGGGCGGGCGGTGTTTGTGACATCCGGTGCCGCGCAGAAGTGCAATCCGTTCTGGGGGCCTTATGCGGTCTCCAAAGCAGCGCTGGAGGCACTCGTCAAAACCTACGCAGCAGAATCCGCAAACACCAACGTGCGCGCAAACCTTCTGAGCCCGGGGCCCGTGCGAACCGCCATGCGCGCCAAGGCCATGCCGGGCGAAGACCCCCACACACTTCCGCACCCCAATGACGTTGCGGGTCTGTTTGTGGAGATGTCGCGGCCTGACTTCACCGAAAATGGTGTTACCCGCCGCTTCACGCCCTAATCCGACTTGGGCTTCTTGGCCGGTTTGCTGGACGAACGCTTTTTCATCTTGGCCTTTTGCGATGTGCCGCGACGCTTGCGCTGCTCTGCATAGGGATTATCCCCCTTGCGCATGAGCAACCGAATGGGCGCGCCTTCCAGCTTGAACCGCTCGCGCAGGCTGTTGACCAGATACCGTGTATAGCTGTCCGGCAGCTTTTCTGCGCGCTGTGAGAACACCACAAAGGTTGGTGGCCGGGCCTTGGCCTGCGTCATGTAACGAAGGCGGATGCGGCGCCCCTGGACGGCGGGTGGCGGATGCCGCCCAACGGCCATTTCAAGCCAGCGGTTCATGGCAGATGTCGGAATGCGCGTTGTCCAGCGCTTGTAAGCGCGCAGAGCGGCAGGCACCAATTTGTCCAGCCCCTGCCCTGTCAGCGACGAAATAGGAACAACCTCAACACCTTTGACCTGAGGCAACAGTTCATCAATGCGCTGATCGATCTCGCGCAGCGCTGCGCTGCGGTCCTCAACCAGGTCCCATTTGCTAACGGCCAGCACCAAAGCGCGGCCTTCTTCAACCACCGTATCGGCGATGTGAAGATCCTGCTTCTCGAAGGGCTGCGTGGCGTCGATGAGAAGTATGACAACCTCGGCAAAGTCCACCGCGCGAAGCGTGTCTGCGACCGAGAGCTTTTCAAGCTTTTCCGTGACACGGGAGCGGCGGCGAAGGCCGGCGGTATCCCACAACTTGATGGCACGACCTTCAGCCGTCCAGTCAACCGAGATGGCATCACGTGTAATGCCCGCCTCAGGCCCGGTCAGCATGCGGTCCTCGCCGATCAACTCGTTGATGAGTGTGGACTTGCCTGCATTGGGACGTCCGACAACAGCGAGGCGCAACGGCTTGGTCGGGCCGTCCTCTTCAGTGTCCTCATCGTTTGTATCCGCGCCGCCCATATCGACATCTTCGTCATCAAGCGCATCTTCGTGGATATCCTTGGCCGCGGCTTCGAAGGGAAGGAGTGCCTGATACAGATCGGATGTCCCCTCCCCGTGCTCTGCTGAAATGCCCAACGGCTCACCCAAGCCAAGGCGGAAGGCTTCCATTCGCCCCGCTTCGGCTGCTTTGCCTTCGCATTTGTTGGCGGCGAGAATGACCGGCGTCTCGCCCCTGCGCAGAATGCGGCCGATCTCCTCATCCAGGGGGGTCAGTCCGGCACGTGCATCAACAAGGAACAGGCAGACGTCTGCTGCTTCTATGGCAGCCTCGGTCTGTCGGCGCATGCGCGCCGGCAACACGTCGCCGCCCGCATCCTCGAAACCGGCGGTGTCGATGACGGCAAACGTCAAATCGCCAAGTTCTGCGGTCCCTTCGCGGCGGTCACGCGTGACGCCGGGCGTGTCATCGACCAAGGCCAGACGTTTGCCAACCAGACGGTTGAACAGGGTCGATTTGCCGACATTGGGTCGGCCAACAATGGCCAGTGTAAAACTCATCAGTTGCGGCTCCTGCCGCGCTGGCCCTCATGGGCGCATTCTTGCCGTCTAGCGGAACGCCAGAAGCTCGGCGGCATCGGTCAGTATGTACACCGTCTTGTTCGCCACGATTGGGGAAATGAAAGTGCCACGGGGAATTTCGACCTCGCCCAGCACGTCACCATTATAGGGTGAGACCGCAAATGCCTCGCCGGTTGAGGAGGCCAGCAGCAGCCGGTCGCCGGCCAGAACCGGACCTGACCATGAAATCGGGCCATCGCGGTCTTCCGGGTCTGTAAAGCGCGGCAGCTGGGTCACCCACCGGATACGACCGTCGCGCCGTGAGAGCGCAATCACTTCAGCGCTTGTTGTCACGAGAAAAATGAAATCACCTGCTACCCATGGGGTTTGAACGCCGGACAGGGAGCGCGTCCATACGCGTTCACCGGTTCGGATATCAATCGCCACCATGCGGCCTGCATGGCTCACTGCAAACACACGGTCCCGGTCAATCACAGGACGACCAGCGATATCGCTGATGTTGGCCAGCGCCGTGTTTGACAGTGTGCGTGTCAGAGTGTCGTTCCAGACCTCCTGACCGTTTTCAACGCGCAGCGCGAATACTTCACCGGATGAGTACGGCACCACGAGTGTGCCACCGGAGACGGCGGGGCTTGGTGAGCCGAGAATACCTGCTGTTTCCTGAATGCCCTGATGGGTCCACAGCACTTCGCCCGTGGCCTGGGCCAATGCAGAGGTCTGATTATCAAACGAGATTACAAAGACGCGTCCACCGACCGCTGAGGGCGCGGCACGGAACGGCGTGCGGCCTTCATAGGTCCAGAACTCTTCGCCGGTCGCAGCGTCCATCGCAACCACGGTGCCAAAGCCGGTGGCAACATAGATTGCGCCATCATCATAGGCGATGCCGCCGCCAAAACCTTCTTCGGAGTCCGCGTCTTCGGGAGTCAGATCGACAGCCCAGATGCGCGCGCCGCTGTCGGCTTCGAATGCGCGCACGCCGCCTTCGGTATCCAGCACGTAGGCGCGTCCATCAGCAATGATGGGTGGCGCCGTCAGCCGACCATCTCCGGTTGAGCCCTGTCCGGCGTCTGCGCCCCAGGCTTCTGAAATTGCTTCAGGTGCATCAAGGTGATGCAGCACGTTGTCAGGGAATCCGCCCGGCTGTGCCCAGTCTGTATTCACGTAAGGGGCTGGCAGAACGACCTGCAGACCGGCAATGCGAGGATCAGCTTCGAGCTGCTGCTCCAGCGACATGACGGAGATGCGCTCGCCGGGAAGGGGCGGATCGTCAGAGGGGCTGATCAGATCGTTGATCGTGTCGCAGGCTACCAGCGTGAACGCCAGCGCACCCAGGGCTGCCACGCGCGACGTGGTGCGGGAAAAGATATGAAACTGGGATGTCATTGTGCGGCTTCGCTCTCTTCTGCAACGTCTTCGGCGGGCTGCGCTTGCGATGGTGTTTCTGCGGCTGGCAACTGCCGGGCGACGGGCCCTTCCAGTTGAAGACCGCGCAGCATGTCGCGCGCGCGTTCGCGGGCCAATGGAGGCGCGCCGGCGGCATCTGCAAGCTGCTGGTAGTACTCACCGGCTGCAGCCGTATCGTTCTCGCGCAGTGACACATACCCAAGCAGTTCAAGGGCAGAGAAACGCCAGGGGCTGCTCTCACCTGCGAGCGGCGTGAGCCGTATCTTCAACTCATCGGGGCTTGCTGTATCCGCCATGAGCAGGGCCGCTTTCAAAGCGGCCAGTTCCTTGAGAATGTCGTCGGCGCTGCTGGCCGAAATGGCATCATAAGTTGCAATGGCACCTTCAGTGTCTCCGGCTTCCGCCTGAAGGCCCGCTGCCCGCATGCTGGCTATGGCCTCGTATCCGCCACTGGCAGACTGCGCGATGGCGGCAAAGGCGTCAGCGGCGGCGGCTGTTTCGCCGTCCTCCACCAACTGGCTGGCGGCCACAAACTTGCTCGCTGCATCTTCCGATGCGGACTGCTGAGACGCGTTCCACCAGCTGACACCGCCAACGATGGCCACGACACCCACAGCAGCAGCGATCAGGTAAACGCCATAGGACTTCCAGAGGTCCTCGGCACGGTCGCGGCGCAGGTCCTCTTCAACTTCACGGAAAATGTCTGACAAGGAAGGCGGCTCTCTGGCTAGATATCGAAACAAATGGATGGACCGGGCGGCAAAGCCCTGCCTGTGACAGCACAGACACACATGTACCGGAAACTAGCCGGGCTTGCGCGGTGATACCACCCATAAAGTAGTTGAAAGCAAAGGCAATTAACGCCTTTGTCATTGTCCGGCATCCAGGCCGCGACGCAGCTACTTCTTCATGGTGTAGGTGTGTTCCTTGGCAGGAAAATGGCGTGAGCGGACCTCTTTTGCGTAAGCCTCCGCCGCACCCTCAATAGCAGCCCCCAGAGTGGCAAATTCCTTGACGAATTTGGGGGGGCTGGGGTTGAGGCCCAGCATATCTTCCAGCACCAGAATCTGGCCATCGCAGGTCGGGGACGCACCGATGCCGATTGTCGGCACGTCAATCTGGCCCGTTATGCGCGCAGCCAGCGGCTCCGCAATCCCTTCCAGCACCACCGCAAAGGCTCCGGCTTCTGCCACGGCGCGGGCATCTTCTTCCAGCGCGGCCCATTCATCTGTGGTCCGGCCCTGGGTCTTGTACCCGCCCATGGTCTGCACGCTTTGGGGCGTCAGGCCGATATGAGCCATGACCGGAATTCCGCGCTCAGACAAGAAATGGATGGTTTCTGCCATGCGAGCACCGCCCTCGACCTTGATGGCCGTGCAGCCTGTTTCATGGATCACCCGGGACGCATTGCGGAAGGCGATCTGAGGGCTTTCCTCATAGGTGCCGAAGGGCATATCCACGACAACCACTGCC
>JBCBUN010000145.1:0-5418 GCA_039818145.1 Pseudomonadota bacterium | reverse complement strand
GATCAGGGTTGTCACGCAGCAGCGCTGCTGCAGACATAAGCTGGCCGGACTGGCAGTAACCGCACTGTGGCACCTGCGCGTCGATCCAGGCCTGCTGAACCTTGGCAAGCTTGCCGTCAGTGTCTGGCAGGCCTTCAATGGTCGTGATTTCCATGCCCTCAGCAGCCGAGATCGGCGTCGAGCAGGAGCGGACAGGCACCCCATCAAGATGCACGGTGCACGCACCGCAGAACGCAATGCCACACCCGAACTTGGTGCCGGTCATCTCAAGATCCTCGCGGATCACCCATAAAATGGGCATGTCCGGATCAACATCCAGAACCTCAGGTTTGCCGTTAATCGTCACGTTGATCATGGGTCAGAATCCTCCCGACACCCAGCACGGGCGGCACGCGCACCACACGCACGCCTAAGCCCGCCTACCAAAACAGATTTTAAATATGACCTTAAGTCATCTACGCCGCCGCGCAACTCTATTTTGGCCGAATTGATCACAATTCAATGGCAGCAGGCCTCTCAATAATGAGAGGCGTTTTCAACAGGCATTCCGCGTCGGTTCGGCCGGTCGGGTGTGCCCCGCCTAATTGACCCAGATCGGGGACGACCAGGCCAGTTCATTTGTCGTGGGCGGAACGTCCTCAGGCGGCGCCAAACCCAGCCGCAGGCTGTCATAGGTCGACCACCGGCAAGTCGGATTCTGGATGACCCGGGCGTAGTAAAACGCCTTTTGACCTTCCACATAGGTCTCGTCTGTCCACAACGTGCTCAGCTGAGCCGCGCCGCCATCCGCATCAAAGGCACAGTTTGCAAGATCCACAGTTGCAGATGTGTCAGGGCATCTTTTGGTTTCAGCATCAGGCTGCCGGTCGCCGCTGCACGCCACATCCATCACCCGTTCGCGGGTCTCCCCGTCCTCGACCCAGCCTTTGATGATCTGAATCCTGTCCAGTGGTGCATCGATGGGATCCTTGAGCGCCTGCACAAGAAATGACGGCTTTTCACCAGCCGCACCGTCGATGGCGCCGCCCATCGGCACACCTGACTGATAGGCGGCCGCTATCGACGGCGACTCCGGATCCATCCCATCGCCAAACGCAAAGCTGCCAAAGAAACGAAGACCGATGCGCGTGCCGCTGGTGGCATAGACTTCCTTGCGTTTCATGGCGTCAAACAACGCATCCCGCGTGTTTTCCTCAGCCCACACAGCCGCAATGCCACCCGGATTGCGCTTCAGTGCACTGCGGCCACCCCGGCCCGGAGCAAGGCGTGCTTTGGCAGACCCAACAAACACAGCAGCCGCGCCGCGAAAATCCCACTCTTCGGCATCACCTGGATTGGAGTTGTGTGTGTCCGTGCTGCCGATCAGGCCAACCGCCAGTGGGTTGAACCCAAGCTCCTCATCCAGCATCAGACCTTTTTTCAATCCGTCGCGGACCATTGAGGTTGGTTGGATGCACTCGATCTGATCATCCGTCTCACAGCGCGGCAGGAACTGCTCGATGGCACACTCCTCGTCAGTGGTGCCCATACCAAGGGCGCATTCCGAGTTGCCCTTGATCTGGAACATCTCAACCAGCGGCTCCAGACGTTCGCGGGTGGCCCAGTTCTCGGCTGTGTAGAGATCGCCATCGATGGTCCGGCCGGCGAACGCCAGTCCCCATGATTTGTTGGGGTTGTGCGGAATGGTCAGAAACTCGCACGGGCGGTCGCAGCCCGCTTCAAGCTGTTCCCAAAGGTCAAACTCCGACAGGGCATCAAATGCAGAGACCGCGTGCGAGGGCACATCGCCATTCCGGAAAATGACATTGCGATGCATCTTTCCCGTGCCTTCGAGCGGCGGGGAGTATTCATAGGCAGCAAACGCCGTAAAACGGCCCGGCTCGTTGTGCTGATCAGCCATGGCCACAACATGCGCCCATGTCGCCTCCATGTAGCGCCGCTCTTTTTCAGGATCTTCGACAACCAGTGCAAAGGCTGAAACCGGCGGGCGCTGAGCCCCCTGCCGACGCAGTTCCAGGAAGAGCTCGGCGCTGGGCTGCTGCACCGTTTCACACAGTTCCTGTGTTGCCTGATTGCGGTTCACGTCTTCGCATGCCTCCGCCAGGCCAAACCCTTCGGCATGGTCAGTGATCGCTGCAAAATCCAGGGGGCGGGTGAGCTGCATAAGCTCTCCGGTCGGGCCTTCCATCGCTTCGCCTTTGGCAAACCGGTAGGACTGATCAACAGAGAGCCGGTTGCCAAAGAGATACGCATCGAATGACAGGGTGGAGTGCGTGTGCAGCTCGCCAAAATAGACATTACGCAGATCACTGCGCTCCGAATACGCTGCCGGCATCACCTCGGGCTGGTAAAAGGCTTCTTCATTCTGCGCGGCAACATCCGCACGCATCTGAGCGACGTCTTCTTCTGAAAAAAGCGGTGCCTGCAAATAGGCCTGAACTCCCAGGTAGCCGGCACCTGCAATAACCGTCAACACAGCTGCACCAACAGCGATTTTTTGCGTGCGTCCCATCATGTCCCCCGAGCATTTTTGTAGGTAGTCATCACTGAGCAGTGTCTGCTTTGAGTGAGCTACTTTTTCCCCATCATTCTAGGAGCCCGCCGGGACAATTGCACGCCGCCTGTCATAAGATGGAGCCAACACGATAAACGCCCCATAAGCGGGCATCAGAAACAGGAACGAATGACCATGCTGAAGCTTCTCGGATTTCCGGCATCGAATTACTACAACATGGTCAAGATGGCTTTGATGGAGAAGGGCGCCGAATACGAAGACGTCCGCGTCTATTCCGGAAGCAGTGAAGAGTTTCTCGCCAAGAGCGCCATGGGCAAAGTCCCCGCTCTCGACACGCCGCACGGCTCCCTGAGTGAAACAAGTGTCATCCTCGACTACATCGAGGACGCCGTTGATGGGCCGTCATTCTATCCGTCCGATCCCTATGAGCGCGCACGTGCCAAGGAACTTGTGAAGTTCTCCGAGCTTTATCTCGAGCTGCCGGCGCGACGGTGCTTCGGTGAAGCGTTTTTCGGCACCGGCCCCGTGTCACAGGAAGTCAAAGACAGCGTTCGCCCGGTCATCGAAAAAGGCTGCGCAGCAATCAAGCGCCGCGGACGTTTCTCACCCTATCTGGCCGGCGACGAGATCACCTACGCGGACATGGTGTTCCTGCACTCGTTCCCCATGGCCCTGGGCGTGGCCAAGATCGTGTTCGACTGGGACCTGTTTGAAGACCTGCCCGAAGCCGCACCCCTCCTTGAGCGTCTCAACGAACGCCCTACTGTGAAGAAGATCGTCGCGGACACCGCTGAAGGTATGAAAGAGTTCCGCAAGAACTACGGCATGAAAGACTAGTTGAAGCCGGACGGGTCGACCGGTTGAACAGGTGCAGGGGTCGCTCCGGTCTCCTGCGTATAGAGGTCCGGCAGAAAGTCAGCCAGCGTTCCCATCTCTTCGATAGCGTGAATCATCACGGCACGCGCGTCTGCTTCGCCAACGGCAAGAGCACGCACGAGATAGGTATTGCCCACGACACCTTCTATCGACGCAACTGTGTCGTTCCCGTCGCGTCGGCTGATATGCCCCATCCAGAAGCGGCTGCGCATCTCCGCACCAAACTCCGTGTTCCGGATGATGTGGCACATTCTGGTGACGTTGATCGGCGTTTCCAGAAGACCCACCCGGGCGCAGACAGCAACATCATCCGGTTTGAGTTGCGCGTCCGTGAGTATCTCTTCCGGGGGCACGAACTGGATGCGTAGCTTCACGAGGTCGGTGCCGATGTACTCGTGTACAAGATGGCTCGCGCCCACATATTCGCCGGGCACTTTGTTTTCCCAGTCCATCCACACATGCGCCGTCGGGTGCCAGCGCTTGTAGTGCTCTGTTGTCTGCATGTAGTCGGCAAACCACCAGCGGACCATCTCTGCCTTGACGCCAGGCATGCGCGTAAGCGCGGCGATCTCATAAACACCATTTGGATGCCGCTGCACCCCGGTCTCAGTGGACATATAGCTGTCAGCGAGCAAACCCTTGCCACTAGGCCCGCCGGTAAAAGGCGGCCAACCAAAGATCATCACAGTCAGGGCAACAAGACCGACGACGCCGAACATCCACTTTTTCATGTCTTGCCCTCACATCCATGATGTCCTGAAGAAGCCAGCCCTAAACGTCAGCACACAGCAGTCCGCTCGCCACACCCTGAAAGAGCATCGAACTCCGCTTCCCGAACCACGGCACGGCCAAGGAAGCGATCGGCCAGCCATGTCAGATCCTGACCGATGGTGCCCGTCCGATTGCTCAACGGGTCCGGCGGGATGGCAACCACTGTATCGCCGCGCTGCTCCGCAATGGCAAACCTGAATACATAGCTTGGTGTCAGGCCCATGCGCAGGTCAGAGACGACAATTCGCTGGCCTTCAAGCTCGGCGCGATAGTAACCGCGGCTGAACCACTCAAGCTTCTGGAACGCGTCCACGTCACCCAGCTCCGCGACCAGTTCCGGGTGCCGCGGATGGGTATAGATTCTCGGCGTCGCGTTCCCATCAAGCAGGGACAGATAAAGATTGTGGTAGCGATCATCCTCAAGCCCGATGACTTTCCACACCACCGTGTTGAGCGGACCGGCGATTGCAAACACGCGGTCCGCTTCAATCCCGGCATCAGCAAAGATGACTTTGGCCCGGTTTTCGACATGAGCCTGCAGGACAACGCTCAGGGCCAGATAGGACGTGGTGAAGATCAGTGCGATGCCAAGTCCGCGCGCCAGCAATGGAGACCATCGCCCACGCGACAGGAACCAGATGACCACCCCGACAAGCGGCAGGGTGTAGAGCGGGTCGATGATAAAGACCGATCCCACGCCGACCGGGTCTTCAAAAAACGGCCAGAACAGTCTCGTGCCATAGACGGTTATGGCATCAATCAACGCATGCGTGGTGAGACATACCAGAACGGTGAGCCAGACCAGTGCGCGATGCTCTTTCAGCGCCTTGATGGTGCGCACCAGAACTTCGCCAATCACCGGTGCAGCGACCACATGGACGAACAACGAGTGCGTCCATCCTCGATGCAGCACAAAGGCATCAACGGGATTGTCAAAAGGTAGGAAGACATCAAGGTCGGGCAGTGTGCCCAGCGCACCACCCAGGAGCGCCGCCTTGCGCGGGCCGAGGGTCTTTCCCAGACAAACAGTCGAAACAGCAGCGCCCAGCGCGAATTGTGTCAGCGAGTCCATGCAGTCGATCTGTTTCCTGAAATGGCGGCACCGGAGGCACCGGGGTTAAAAAGGCTCGATGACACCTGGATCGCACAGCATGTGATTGCCGCACGGGCGAGAGTCAAGATCACGGTGTACCCGGAGACATACATCCACTGGCGTGCCTGTCCAGTCGGGCGGAGATGTGGGTATGTCACAGACA
>JBCBUN010000144.1:0-5423 GCA_039818145.1 Pseudomonadota bacterium | reverse complement strand
GCCAGTCCTGCGGTGTGGTCCGAGTAGCCCGTCTGCACCCCAAACGCCCGCCCCATGGTCGCCATGGCATTCATGTTTACGGCTTCAGGCGGCGTTGGATAATCGGTGGTGCAATGAAGGACTGTCACCCGGTCCCGCAAGGCATCGCGTCCCTGCTGGCTGGCATAGGCTGCTTCAAACGCCGCCGCGCACGGCGCTTCGTTTCCGCCGGTCATGCCGAAGGCGACAACCCCAAGCGCTACTTCCACGTCACCCAGCGTCGCCATGCCGGTAGACAGGATCATGGGCAGGCCGCTGCGCGCCGCCTCAAGCACCAGCGGTGCATTGGTCAATTCACCGGAGGGTATCTTGATCCGCTTGATACCCATCTCGCCCACAAGAAATTTCAGGCTCTCGGTATCAAAAGCAGTCGACAGAAACTCGATGCCCGTTGTCTCGCAGGCCCGGGCCAGTTCGTGGTGGTGGTCGGCGGGCAGTTCCAGTGCACGCAACATATCAAGCTGCGATTGCTCGCTGCCGGTCTCACGCGCCTGATAGACAGCCTTGGGCGCAGAAGCTGCCGCCAGGGCCTCGGCCTTGAAGGTCTGAAACTTGACGATGTCTGCACCGGCCACAGCCGCCGCATCGACGAGTGCAAGTGCTGTTTCCAGCGACCCGTTGTGGTTCACACCCGCCTCGGCGATGACAGTGACATGCTGGCTCACCGCACCACCTCCAGCGCCGCGGTGCCCGCGCGCATGTCATCCACGCTGCGCTCAGCACCGGCAAAATGCATGTGCTTGATCAAGAGACCATCAAGCGGAACAGTCTTGAGCGCTGTTACCATCTCCCGGCAGGTGTCGTCCGCCCCGTAAGGCGTGTCACATCGGCCAGCAATGGCCTGCGACGCTGGGGACAATGCCTGTGTCAGCGCACCGGCAATGGCATTGGGCGTTTCTGCGCAATCAATCACGCTGGGTGCCCGAAGGCGCCCGTCCTGGCGTGGACCGATATTGACCGTGGGTGTGCCCAGGGCTGGCGCTTCAATGATACCGCTGGACGAATTTCCGACCACAACCTGCGCTGCTTTGACCAGCGACAAATATCGTGCGTGCCCAAGTGACGGCACAACCACTGCCGCCGGGTGTGCGTCGGCAATGCGCTGCATGCTCTCAGCAACAGCACTGCTGCCCGGGTCCGCATTCACTCCGGTAATCACAACCTGCATGTCGTCAAAAAGAGACAGCGCCTCGCCCAGCGCCAGCACCGGCCCAACCCCATGGTCCTCCGCCAGGGTGACCGGATGATAGGTCACCGCCAAAACGCCGATGTCCGGATCAAGCCCCAGTTCCAATGCAATAGGGGCCCAGTCCATGACCGGCTGTGTCCGAATGGTCTCAACGGCCAGTGATCCGACGCAGAACACCCGCGCCGGGTCTTCACCCATGGACACGATGCGGTCCGCATAGGCCTGCGCCGCAGGGAAATGCAGATGCGCCATCTTGGTCACAGCATGGCGAACCTGTTCGTCGATCTGCCCTTCGCTCGCTTCACCGCCATGCACATGTGCCAGCGGCACACGGGCCATAAGGGCCGCGGACGCAGCGCCGAGAATTTCAAACCGGTCGCCAAGCACAATCGCCAGATCAGGCTTCAGGTCAGCAAAAGCATCTGCAAAGCCGCCACAGGCCGCACCCAGCGCATGGCCCGCACCGCGCGCGCTATCGTCGTCAAGCGGCATGGGAACACGGGCTGCAATGTCAAAGCCTGCCGCTTCAATCTCTTTCACCGTCATGCCGTGATGGTCAGACAGATGCGCACCGCCTGCGATGATCGACAGGCGAACATCCGGGTCATCCCGCAACGCCGTTGCAAGGGGCTGCAGGATGCCCCAGTCAGCCCGCGTGGTGGTGACCAGCGCAATATGGCGCGAGACCTCAATCATGCATGAGGTCCTGCAGTTTGGCGCTGGACGGCAGATTGATGAGTTGTCCGGCCAGCCGTTCCGTCATCGACAGGTCAGCCTTGGGGCAATGCTCATACATGGGCAACCGATGCAGCGGCTCCCATACGGGCCGCGCCAGAATGCCGTCATCGATCAGGGCTGACAGAACAGCATCGCGGTCCGCCTGAGAGGCGACCGCAAGTCGAATGGTGTTGAGCCAGTAATTGGAACGCGCACCGGGCGGCTGCCCCATGAAGTCCGCCCCCTGCACGGAGCAGAAGGTTGCCGCATAGCGTGCCGCCAGCCGGCGTTTGCGTTTGATGAAATCAGGCAGCCGCTCCACCTGTGCCAGAAGCATCGCCGCATTGAGGCTGGGCATCCGGTAGTTGAAGCCCATCTCGTCGTGGACATATTCCCATTTGTGCGGCTGCTTGGCCGTCGAGCCGAGATATCTCACCCGCTCGGCAAGCGCTGCGTCATTGGTCAGCACCGCGCCACCGCCACCGGCGGTCGCAATCTTGTTGCCGTTGAACGACAGCGCCGCAACGCGCGACAGCGAGCCCGCAGGCTTGCCTTCGTATGATGACCCAAGCGCTTCGGCTGCGTCTTCAACCAGCGGCACATCCCATTCGTCAGCCACCGCCTGAAGCGCATCCATTTCAGCTGGATGACCAAAGGCATGCATGACGATGATGGCCGCAATCCGACGTCCGGACGCCTTGGCCCGGCATTCGCCGCCGACCATGACGCAGGCCTCGGCCATGTGTTTTTTCAGCGCCCGAGGGTCAAGCCCAAGCGTCCACTCATCAGCATCGGCAAAATGCGGAACCGCGCCCGTATAGGACACGGCATTGGCCGTCGCCACGAAGGAGAGCGATGGCACAATGACTTCGTCCCCCTCGCCCACCCCAAGGGCTTCCAATGCCAGATGCAGGGCCGCTGTGCCGGAGGACGTTGCAAAGACGTGAGAGACACCGCACACGTCACCAAGGGCCGCCTCCAGCCGATCCACAAACGGACCCACCGTCGACACCCAGCCGGACGTGACACAGTCATTTACATATTGCGCTTCAAGGGGCCCGATCTCAGGCTCATGCAGCGGAAAAGGCCCCGCACCATCCCCAAGGACGGATCGTACGGCAGACACAACGCGCGTCGGCAGGTCAGCATCGTGCGGCGCATGCAGCGAAACCGTTGCGTTGTCAGCACGATCTTCAATCACAGCAGCGCTCATGACCGATACTCCCTATACGGACATGCCTTCAGGCACGCCCTCGCGCACCTGATAGTTGCCGTAATAGCCGTTGATTTCTTCCACGCGACCAAACAAACCATCATTCACGGCGCTGATCAGCTGCGGTACGAACGCGGCAACCGAGTGCTGCGCTTCAAAGCCAAGCTGCGTGCGGATCTTCGAGAAGGAGACGCGATAGTTGCGGGCATCAAAGCCCTTCTCGACGAAATTCACCGGTGCATCCACATGGCGGGCGAACTCTTCCACCAGCATGGCCTTGGTGTAGTTGTTGGCGTCCGATCCAACATTGAACACTTCGCCGGCCACCTTCTTGGCCGGCGCTTCAATCACCTTGAGGATCGCAGCTGAGATGTCGCGCACATGGGCGTAGGGCCGCCAGGTATCCTTGTCGTACACATCCAGGGGCGTCTTCATGGCCATGGCGCGGCCAAACTCGTTGACCGTCAGGTCGAAGCGCATACGCGGGCTGAGACCGAAAGCCGTCGCAATGCGCAGCAAGGTTGGTGTTACCTGCTGCTCGTGCAGGCGCGACAGCACAAACCGCTCAAACCCGACTTTGGTTTCTGCATAAAGCGACAGCGGGTTCAGCTCTGAACTTTCGTCTGCCAGCGAGTCATCCTCGCGCAGACCGTAATTGGAACAGGTGGACGTGAACACGAACCGGTCGATACCATACGCGTCTAGGCTGTCATACAGCGCCTGACTGCCATCCAGATTCACCGACCGTGTGAGGTCCGGATATTTCTTGGAAATCGGGTCACCGACAAGCGATGCCAGCAGCACCACATGATCAACGCCTTCAAGAGCGCGCGCCACCACATCCTTGTCACGCAGATCGCCCTTGACCAGCCGATAGCCCGGCTCGTCATACACCCCTTCAACCGAGAAGCCGTGGTCGTAGAGGAAGGTATCGAGCACCGTCACGCCATAGCCGCGCGCCAGCAAAACCCGTGTCAGCACCGAACCCACATAGCCCGCACCACCGACAACACATATCCGTGCCGGTCCGCCCGTCTTGCCAGTGGGAATTGCCGTCTTTGCCGCTGCCTGGGGCAGCCCCGCTTCCTGAAGTGTCATGGCTCTCACGCATCAAGGACGAGGCCCCCGATACTCGCCAATACGCAAACCGGGCAGCCTGTCATTTACCTGTGCGTAAGATTCTGCGCTGGAATGGTTAATGAAGGCTCAACGCCGCCGTTACCCCAGGGTCACCGGCACGTCACGAAAATGTCGAAAAAACGAGGAAAAGCAGGGCTTTATGCGCGTAGCCTACTTCTAGCCAGCGTGTTTACCTGCATCCCAACCATGCTCTGCCATATGCGTCTCGGCGTGGGCAATCGGATCGGCCTCCAGTTGCGTCGCAAAGGTGTCGTTCCACCGGTTCAGGAACCCGAACATCGATATCACCGCAACCAGATCCACAATCTGCTCGTCGGTGAAATGCTGCTTCAATGCCGCCATATCGTCCGCGGTCACGGCATTTGGCGCCTGCCCTGCCCCCTGCGCCACCCGCAGTGCCGCACGTTCGCCCTCGGAAAACAGGTCAGAGGTCTCATAGGACCAGATGGCATCAAGCTTGTCTGCGCCGATGCCCGCATTGGCCGCCTGATGATGAGTATGGGTCTGGCAATACACGCAGCCGGCAGCGCGACTGGCCATGAATGCCACCATGCGCTTGATTTCATCCGGCAAAGACGATGGCCCCTGAATAAGCGCGCCCAGCCCGGCAAAAGCTTCAACCAGCCCTGGCTTGCGCGCCATGATCAGCATGGAGTTGGGCAAGAAGCCCATGGCGCCTTCAACGAGTTGAAAAACACCTTCCAGGTCCGGCAGGTCTTCCCGCTTGAGCCCCTCAACGCTTGATTTTCCATTCACCACGGCCAGTCCCCCCAGAAAACAGGATTTTCTTTGGGGTGAAGGCTAACCCACAGGCCCCGCATTCACAAAAAGGTCTGTGAACGCGGGCGCTCTGCGGGTGCATGGGATTGGGTGCCAGCGGCTAAGCGGTCACAAACCAAGCTCGGACTTCTTCCGCGGCTGATCTTCCGGTTTGCCCTGGCTGTAATCACCGAATGGCCCATCCCGTTTGATGACCGCCGATTTGACACCGCCGTCGAATGCGTCACGCACAAACTGCCTACCCTCGGGTGTATTTCGCATGATCCCATCAAGAATGGGCCCCAGCGTCTGCGTACTTTGGAGGCCCATATTGTCATATGCCTGATTCACGACGAGCTTCATGGA
>JBCBUN010000143.1:0-5433 GCA_039818145.1 Pseudomonadota bacterium | reverse complement strand
CGCGTCTGCACTGCGTGCCATTGGGTCCATGCCGGCAGCGCTTGATGTTCTGACACGCGCCGGTTCACTGACACCTGATGATCCCCGCATTTTGGCCGAATATGGCAAAACGCTTACTGCGGCAGGTCGCGCGGCAGATGCGGTGCCGGTATTTGAGCAGGCTTTGAGCCGTGATCCACGCAACTGGCGCACACTTGCCGCGCAGGGCGTGGCCTTTGATCAACTAAGCCAGCACGACGATGCACGTGCAAGCTACCGCGCTGCCATTTCTGCGGCACCAAACGAACCAACACCCTGGAACAATCTCGCGCTGTCCTACGCGTTGACCGACGATCTTGAAGACGCAGAGCTGGCCATGCGCGAGGCCATGTCGAAGCCAAAGGCCACGGCGAAGATGCGCCAGAACCTTGCGCTCGTGCTGGGCCTGCGTGGCGAATACACAGACGCTGAACGCCTTGCCCGCGCTGAGATGGCGCCTGAGCCCGTCGATGGCAACCTTCAGGAGCTGCGCACAATCGTGACGCAGCCTGCTCTATGGGCCCGTGAGGCAAACGCCGACAACAATCCGGTCATCATCGAGTAGAGACCAGGTGCCAAGACCAATTGCAACACAAAGGGCCTGCAGGCAACGCTTGCAGGCCTTTTGCACGTTTATGATTTGAAAGAGGCCGGACGGTAAGCCTGCAAGGCACGGCTAGCTCATTGTGAAGCGGATAACCGCAGGCCCCAGGATCACAACGAAAAGCACGGGCAGGAAGAACAGGATCATCGGGACTGTAAGCTTCGGAGGCAGGGCTGCCGCACGCTTTTCAGCAGCTGCCATCCGAATGTTCCGGTTTTCCTCCGCCATGACACGCAGCGCCTGGCCAAGCGGCGTACCGTAACGCTCAGCCTGTATGAGGCTCGTCGTAACCGCCTTCACGCCAGGCAGGCCTGTGCGTTTGCCAAGGTTTTCATACGCCTGGCGGCGATCCTGCAAATAGGACAGCTCAGCAGTTGTCAACGCCAGCTCTTCGGCAAGTTCAACGGACTGCACACCAACTTCTGCAGCCACTTTGTTGAAGGCGGCTTCAACGGACATGCCGGATTCAACACAGATCAACAGCAGATCGAGCGCGTCAGGAAACGACTGTTGAATGTTTGCCTGACGACGCGTGATGATGTTCTGCAGGAACACGTTGGGGAGATAGAAGCCGACAAAACCGGCCATGGCTGACATGCCCAGCTTGCCCAGCATGGGCGTAGACAGGTCGAGCACAAAGAAAATGTAGAAAGCAGCCACGCAGAAAACGATCGGCGGCATGGCAATGCGGAAGAACAGGAACGTATAAATGGGCCCTTGGCCACGAAAGCCCGCCATCTTGATCTTCATCTGAAGATCTTCGTCTTCCAGCAGCTTGCGCAGGTTGAGCTTGTCGACCAGCCGCTTGGAGAAGCCCTTGGGCTGTGCGCGAAGCGAGGCGCGCTTTGCCCCGTCGCGTTCCGCAATCTCTGCGCGCAGTTTGCTCCGCAGCTCTTCACGCTCGGTGGCCACATACTTCATGCGCGAGGCCAGTGTGTCCTGCGACAGATAGGGCAAGCCGATCGTGATGATCGTTGCAAACGCAGCCACGGCCGCAAGAAGCATGGCCATGGTCTGCGGATTGGTAACGATATCTACAAAGGCCATAAACATGGCGTGGCGTTCCCCGAAATCTTCAATTCATCAGTAGTCGAACGTAATCATCTTCTTCATGACCAGAATCCCGCACAGCATCCACAGTGCACCACCGATGAGCATGGCCTGACCCATACGCTCTTCGAACAGCAGATTGATGTAGTCAGGCGTGGTGATGTAAACGAGCGTCATCACGCCCGGCGGCAGGATGCCGATAATGGCTGCGGACGATTTGGCTTCTTGGCTCATGGCGGTGATCTTGCCCTGCAGCACTTTGCGGTCGCGCAGCACCTTGGACAGATTGCCAAGCGCTTCAGACAGGTTGCCGCCTGTCTTTTGCTGAATGGAAATCACAATGTGGAAGAACCGAAGATCCGCAAGCGGAACGCGCTCGGTCATTTTTTCCAGACCCTGTTCAAGGGTGATGCCGATCCGCTGCCCCTCGACAAGTTCCCTGAACTCGTCGCGCACCGGACCCTGCGCTTCTGTGGAAATGATCGTGATGCAGTCATGCAGCGGCAGGCCGGCCTTGAGGCCACGGACAATCACGTCCACTGCATTGGCAAACTCTTCAGTGAACTGTTTGAGACGCCGTGTCTTGAGATAGCCCAGCAACCAGCGCGGAAAACCAAAGCCGGCTGCAAAACCTGCCAGCAGACCAATCAACGGCGGCTGCCCACTCAGCATCAAAAGACCGGCTACAACCAGGCCACCTGTCGCCCCCAGCAGCGTGAAGTTACGTGGCGAGACATCCAGGCCCGCCTGCTCAATTCGTGAGCGCATTGTCACGGTCTTCTTGCGCGCGGCCTGCGCTTCGTCGAGTTCCTTGAGGGTCTCCTGAACCTGCTTGCGGCGCTCTGCGTTGGGATCAACCGCGCTGCCGCGGCCAGCGCCACGGGCACGCTTGGTGCCTGTTGCCACAGTCATACGTTTGTTGGACTGACTGCGCTTTTCCAAGGCAGGTACAATGGCCGCATAGGCAACGCCACCTACGCCAAGCACACCCATGAAAACGGTCGCGATGAAAACCAGTTGGGCATCAAACATGCGTTGTGCCCCCTACGCCTCAGCGTCTTCAAGCGCTGCAACAAGTTGACCTTCAAGGCCATAATAGCGTGCACGTTCCCAGAAATTGGGTCGCGCAATACCGGTTGATTTGTGGGTGCCCTTGATGTTGCCGTTGGCGTCTTCGCCATCCATCTCATATACGAACAGGTCTTGGGTGATGATCACATCACCTTCCATGCCGGTCACTTCCGTGATG
The DNA here is from genome assembly GCA_039818145.1 of Pseudomonadota bacterium. Taxonomy (GTDB): domain Bacteria; phylum Pseudomonadota; class Alphaproteobacteria; order CGMCC-115125; family CGMCC-115125; genus Pyruvatibacter. The sequence goes on along the minus strand of JBCBUN010000143.1, from coordinate 2,512 downwards.
TGCGTGATGCGGCGAGAGCCGTCGCGCAGACGGGCAGCCTGAATGATGACGTCGATGGATCCCGAGATCATTTCGCGGATCGTGCGCGACGGCAGCGAAAAGCCACCCATCGTGATCATGCTTTCAAGGCGTGACATGGCCTCGCGCGGTGTGTTGGCGTGGAGCGTGCCCATGGATCCATCATGGCCCGTATTCATGGCCTGAAGGAGGTCAAAGGCCTCCGGGCCACGGACTTCGCCCACGATGATCCGTTCCGGGCGCATACGCAGACAGTTACGCACAAGGTCGCGCATGGTGATTTCGCCGGAGCCTTCCAGGTTCGGCGGACGCGTTTCGAGACGCACCACATGGGGCTGCTGCAGCTGAAGTTCAGCTGCGTCTTCACAGGTGATGACGCGTTCGTCTTCTTCAATGAACGCGGTCATCGTGTTTAGAAGCGTCGTCTTGCCGGAACCGGTACCGCCGGAGATCAGTACGTTGCAGCGGCACTTGCCGATGATGCTCAGTACGCGGGCCCCTTCCGCAGAGATGGACCCGAACTTCTCAAGGTCCTCCATCCGGAGCTTGTCTTTTTTGAACTTGCGAATGGTCAGGCTTGGGCCATCGATGGCCAGAGGCGGCGCAATGACGTTGACACGACTGCCGTCCGGCAGGCGGGCGTCACATATGGGACTTGATTCATCTACGCGCCTGCCAACCTGGCTCACAATACGCTGGCAGATGTTCATGAGTTGCGAGTTGTCGCGGAACTTGACGCCGGTCGCCTGGGTCTTGCCGTTCACTTCAATGAACACGTCAGCAGCACCATTGACCATGATGTCGGCAATGTCGTCGCGCGCCAGGAGCGGCTCAAGCGGTCCATAGCCGAGCACGTCGTTGCAGATGTCCTGCAGCAGTTCTTCCTGCTCGGAGATCGACATGACAACGCTCTTGATCGAAATGATCTCGTTGACGATGTCACGAATCTCTTCGCGGGCACTTGCCCCGTCCAGTTGCGCAAGCTGCGTCAGGTCGATGGTATCGATCAGCGCATTAAAGATGGTTGTCTTGATCTGGTAGTAGTCAGCCGAGCGTTCCTGGGGCCGAACTGGCTTGGGTGCGGCAGCCGCGGCGGGTCTGGGTGCAGGTTTTGGAGCCGCCGCCTTCGGGGCAGCAACTTTTGGCGCAGCCGGTTGTGGCGCCGCAGGCGGTGCCTGGGGCTTGGATGGCGGCGGAGATCCTTCGCTATCGCGACGGCCAAACATCCTGCATTACCCTTTTTTGCCCAGCAGCCGCGCAAGCAGAGACCCGCTCGGCTTGCTGGAAGCTGAAATCTGTCGTCCTGAAACTGCAGAAGCGAGATGGCGCATGCCCTGCGCGGTTTTACTCCGCGCATCAATTTCTTCGATCATCTGACCATTGTTGGCAGCTTCCCCAAACAGCGCCGCGTCAAACGGAAGAACCAGCGCAGGATCCATCTCAAGGGCATCTGCAAAGTCCTTGACCGGAATCTCCGGGCGCTTTGCAACACCGACCTGATTGATCACCAGATGAGGTGACACATCGTTCGGGCGCGCTGTCTTCAAGGTATCAAGCAGGTTCTTGGTATTGCGAAGGCTGGCCAGATCAGGCGTTGCCGTAACAACAATCTCATCGGCTTCCAGCAGCAATTTGCGAGTCCAGGGCCCCCACACATGCGGAAGGTCAAGAATGACGCACGGCACACTGTGGCGCACAACATCAAGCACCAACTCGTAGGTTTCCTCATCAATCGCGTAATCGCGATCAAGGGTGGCAGGTGCCGCGAACAGGCTTAGGTGTTCCGTGCAGCGAACCAGAAGGCGTTCCAGAAGAACATCATCCAGACGTTCCGGCGCGTACAGGGCGTCAGCTACGCCCTGAGCCGGATCCTGATTGAAATCCAGACCACCGGTGCCAAAGGCAAGGTCAAGGTCGACGACCGTAACGTCCTCGTTCATGTGTTCGGAAATGCACCAGCCGGCGTTGTGCGCAATGGTGCTGGACCCTGCGCCGCCACGTGCACCAAGGAATGCGATTGTGCGTCCAAGAGGTGGTGCTTCAGGGTCGGCGTAAAGCGTCGAGATGCTTTCGACAATCTGCAACGGGTTGAGCGGCGCCACGATATAATCATTCACGCCCTTGCGAATGAGCTCGCGGTAGAGCGTGATGTCATTTGCATGGCCAACCACAACAATGCGTGTGCCTGCATCACAGACTTCCGCCAGCTTATCCAAAGACCCCAGAATTTGTGAGCCGCCGAGCTGGCTTTCCACAATGATGAGACCAGGTGTCGGCGTATCCACGTAGTGTGAGACGGCCGCAGCAATACCACCCATGTGGACCGTGAGATGGGCCTTTGCCAGACGCCGGTCCTGAGCAGCGCGTTGTAGCGAGACGCCAACATCCGGCGTTTCGCAGAACGCCTGAATGGTCACGCGCGGCACTGGCCGGATGATTTGGCCATCGCCGGCTTCAGGTGCCTCGTAAGGTTCCATGGGCACAGGTTGTGGCG
>JBCBUN010000142.1:0-5441 GCA_039818145.1 Pseudomonadota bacterium | reverse complement strand
AAGCGCCCGGCGAGTAAGCCGGACGCTTTTGCATGAAACACTTCTATGGTGACGACTACGCGATCTCACCGCGCTGGTAGCGATCCAGTTCGTCGGGATCAAACCCCTCGTCATTGTCGATGAGCGAGTCCCGCATGAAGTCATCCTCCGGCGCAACTGTTGTCGCGCGCACAATGAGCTTGCGGCACAGCCTGTCGATGAAGGTCTGATTGCGTGAACTGCGCGCAGCCATCCAGATCATCAAACGGGCACTGCGCTCCTTCTTGCGGATATCTTTGTCGCTAAGGCTCATTCTGCGGGCTCCATGACAGGACGTGAGACTTCAGCCGGTTTCGATGCAGGTGCTTCTGCTAAAAGCGGCACGACCCGACACGGAATGCCCTTGATGTGCGGGATGCCCTGTTCGCGGTCCAGGTAGTCCGCATCATCACGGCACAGCTGAGAGTCGCCATAATCGAGGGCGCCACTCAAATGACCCGAGCCCTGCTGCATTTCCGGTTTCCACCAGCCATGTGGCACGCGCACAAGGTCGTCGGGCATGGCATCCTTGATCGCCAGCTTGGCCTTGATTTTCCCAAGCTGGTTTTCAACGGTCACCCATTCTCCCTCGGTAACCCCTGCCGCCTTGGCGGTCTTTTCATTGAGGTAGATTTCCGGCTCGGGATGGCGCGCCCGCATTTCCGGGATGTGCCGGTGACCGGTCTGGAAGAACCCGTCTTCGCGCACGCCGGTAAACATCATCAGCGGATAATTTTCATCCTTGGGTGGGTCTTCGCGGAAGTAGGGCAGGGGATCAAAGCCGAGGTCCTCAAGAATGGACGACTTCAGTTCAACCTTGCCGCTGGGTGTCGCAAAACCGTTCTTCTCATAGGTGCGGAAGGCGGGCTTTTTGAAATGCACCTCCGTTTGCACAATCTCATCCCAGCTCATGCCTGTCCGGGCGACGCGGTAGTCGTAAAAGTCTTCCAGTGTGTCCCAGGGTACAAGCTCGGACCGGTCGAGCGCACCGGCAATGCCCTTCCAGAACTCAAACGTGCTGCGGCATTCACCGGGCGGGTCCATGGCCTTCTCGGAGAAGCGCACCGTCGACATCCAGCCGAACATGTCGTGCAGCCACGGGCGTTCCAGCCAGCTGTCCGCGGGCAACACATAGTCCGCCAGTTGGGCAGATGGGGTCATGAACTGCTCATGGGCGACGATGAGATCCTGATTCATCATCGCTCTCTCGATCAGCGGCATATTGGCGTAGCTGAGCAGCGGGTTGTTCCCAAGGAAGAAGAACGCCTTCACCGGATAGTCGCCTTCGCCCGCCATCGCCTTGAACGTCTCGGACGGGGTGGCCATGTGGCAGCCCATGACGAGGTTCGCGTATTCCTGCCCGTAAACGCGCTTGGTCGGCTCGCGGAAAGGCAACTGGCCGCGATAGGTGAAAGCCGGGTGGTCCCGTGAACCCAGCTGCTTCATCTTCTGCTCGTCGGAGAGAACGTGATGCATCTCGATTTCGGACTCATTGATGATGTCCGGGTTGAACCCCTGCAGCAGCTCGCCACCCGGCACATCAATGTTGCCGCAGATGGCACGCAAGATTGTCTGTAGACGGATGCCGGACGTGCTGTTCCGCTGCATGTCCGTGATCGGCGTCCAGGGAATAATCGCCGGGCCGCTGGTGGCGTAGACGCGGGCTGCTTCAGCAATCATCTCCGGGTCACAGCCCGTCAGCTTCGCAACGCGCTCGAGCGGAAACTCGTCGACACGCTTCTTCAGCTCTTCAAAGCCGGTGGTCCAGGTCTTGACGAATTCCTTGTCGTACAGCTCTTCGTCGATGATGACCTTGAGCCAGCCAAACATCATGGCGGCGTCACTGCCCACCTTGAGCGGCAGCCAGATGTCGGCCCGCTCGGCACTGGAACTGCGGCGTGGATCCATGACGATGAGCTTCGCGCCTTTGGCCTGCGCGCCGCGGATGGAGTTGTAGAGCGGCGTCCAGCTGTGCCGGCGCGGGTTGTGGCCCATCAGCACAATGCACTTGGTGTTGGCAAAGTCGCCAAACGGGAACCACCCATAGGTGAAGCGATTGACGGCCGCCGTGTTGCCCGCACACAGCGCCACACCGCTGATCCAGTTGGGTGAGCCCACATGGTTCATGATGCGGCGGCCAAGGCCATGGTCCGTTGACGTGTTCCACTGGCTGGTGGAGACAGCCCAGGCTTCCGGTCCGTGATCGGCGATGACCTTCTTGAGGCGCGTCCCGATATCGCTGAGTGCTTCTTCCCAACTCACCTGCTCGAACTTGCCCGAGCCGCGTTCGCCGACGCGCTTCAGGGGGTGCAGGATACGAGTGGGGTTCGCGAGACCCTTGGGCGCAATGATGCCCTTCATGCAGATATTGTCGCGGAAAATGGGATTGTCAGACGAGCGCACCTTGGTAACCCGGCCCTTTTGAACCTCGCCAACAACCGTGCAGGCGATATCGCAGGCAGCGCAGATCAGTTTCTTGGTGGTTACGCCCTCTTTGACAGGTCGTTCCGTGTATTTCGCGTTGGCAATGTCTTCGGGGTTGAAGGGGGCTGCTGCGGGCATGATGACGGTCCAATGCTGTGACAGGTGAGTCCACAATTTGGGTTAAGTTAGTCCAATATCTGGACTGAGTCGAGCCTTGATGCTATATGGGGCCTGAAAACATGTATTTGTGGCGCGTACTCTGCGTGTCTGGAGACCGAAAATGAGATGGGAAGACCTTCCCGAGCAGCAGTGTTCCATGGCCCGCACATCCGTTGTGCTTGGTGACCGGTGGACGCTTGTCATTCTGAGTGACGTCTTTTTGGGCGTGCGCCGGTTCGACGATTTTCAAAAACGGCTCGGCATCTCTCGCACCACGCTGGCCAACCGGCTGAGGCTGCTGGAAGAGCATGGCGTGCTCACCCAGCGGCAATATGAAGATCGCCCGCCGCGCTTTGAATACCGTCTGACAGAAAAGGGCCTAGGCCTCTACCCGGCAATCATCGCCCTGCTCGACTGGGGCGACGAGCATTATTCGGACGAGGCGGGCCCTCCAATCCTGCGTCGCCACAAGACCTGCGGCCACGACTTTCATGGTGTGATGCACTGCAGTGAGTGCGGTGAGGCGGTGAACCCCCGCGATGTGGAGGCACGCAAGCGTGAACCCGATGACCGCTTCCCGGAAGTAAAGCGCGGGCCACTCACTTACGCCTCGTGAATTACGCCTCGTGACTGGCATTCTATGACCAGCGCGCGCTCAAACGTCCGGTAGCATTCCTTGTTTTGTCGTGGAGTCCCCTGCGTCAGGCCTGACAGGTTTGGCGGACACACATCTGCGTGCCAGTCTTCCCGGCAAAGAAAAATCGGGAGGACAACACGCTGTGACAAATCACGTGGAAAACAAGGTCATCGTGGTGACCGGTGCAGGCGGCGGCTTTGGCCGTCTGGTGGCACACAAGGCGTCAGCGCTGGGCGCGAAGATCGTCTGCGCTGACATTGATGAGGCAGCGCTGGCAGAAACCGTCCAGCAGGTGACGGACGCAGGTGGCAGCGCGTCCGGCTATGCCGCCAACGTCGCCGACCTCGACCATATGCGGGCGCTGGCGAAACACGCTGTGGATACTTATGGCGCCATCGACGTGATGATCAACAATGCGGGCACCATGCCGCTGGCGTTCTTTTCGGACCATGAAGCCGCCGCTGACCAGTGGTCGCGCTGCATCGACGTCAACATCAAGGGCGTGCTCAACGGCATCTCAGCGGTCTATGACCAGATGATGGCTCAGGGGCGCGGCCATGTGATCAACCTGTCGTCGATCTACGGCAACTTTCCGGTGCTTGGTTCCGGCGTCTATCAGGCGACCAAGACGGCAGTGAATTACCTGTCGGAATCCTTGCGTGTTGAGGCACAGGGCAAGATCAAGGTCACCATCATCAAACCAACCGGCGTGCCCGGCACGGCGTTGGGAACCGGCGTTGTTAATCCAGACGCGGTCGTCGGCATTCTTGGTCAGAACGCGCTGAGCTACGGCGAAACCATGGGCAAATATGCCGAAGGCCAGCTGTCAGCTGAGCAAGCAGACCCCGACAATGCGGAATATGCGGTGTTGGATCCCGGCTATATCGCAGACGCCATCGTCATGGCCGTCAACCAGCCCTGGGGCGTGTCTCTGGGAGACATCACCATCCGCGCCACGGGTGATGGCTACATTCTCTAAGAAATAAATCCGTACAGGGAGTAAAAACATGCAGATAGACAGCACAACAGCTGCCGTCGTTACGGGCGGTGCGTCCGGGCTTGGCAAGGCCAGCGCGCAGGCACTGGGTGATGCGGGCGTCAAAGTCGCGATCTTTGATCTCAACGAAGAGGCCGGTGAGGCCATGGCCAAATCCATTGGTGGCATCTTCTGCAAGGTCGACGTGACCGACGAGGAAAGCGTGGTTGCCGGTTTTGAAAAAGCCCGCGCCGCCCATGGTCAGGAACGCATCTGCGTCCACTGCGCCATGACCTCAAAGGGAGGCAAAAAGACCGTCGGGCGCAACCGGGAAACCGGCGAGTTCATGCGGTTTCCAACCGAGGACTACGCCTACTCCATCAACGGCATTCTCGTCGCCAGCTACCGGGTGGCCTCCCTGTCGGCATTGGGCATGGCGTCGCTTGAGCCCAATGAAGACGGCGAGCGCGGTGTCATTACCCTCACCGCGTCTGTTGCTGCACAGGACGCGCAGATGGGGCAGGTGGGCTATGGCTCCGGCAAGGCAGGGGTCAACGGGCTGGTACTGCCCATGGCCCGCGACATGATGGATCTGGGCATTCGGGTCAATTCGATCATGCCCGGCATTTTTGCAACGCCGCCCATGCAGGCCGCGCCGCCAAAAGTGCTGCAGGGCCTGTCAGCGTCGGTGCCGTTCCCAAAACGTCTGGGCAACCCGCCGGAGTTTGCGAGTTTCGTGATGGAGTTGGTCCGCAACACCTACTTCAATGGACAGGCCATTCGGCTGGATGGCGGCATCCGGATGCCGCCGCGCTAGGTCGAGTCCTGTTGCGTTAGCAGGACAACAATTGCTGCGCCCGCCAGGACAAACTGGGCCGCATCCATCAGGAAGATAAACCGCATTGGGCCGGACAATACGGGCCAGTAGCGCTCGCCCTGTCGCTCGCCATTTCTCAGAATGGGCACGTTTCCCAGGAACTGAGAAAGGTGAGCGGCCGCGATCGCAAGTAGCACAACGACACGCTCTGCGACGGACGTAAAGTGTGGACCGCCAGCAATCAGGAGAGCGAGCAGGCAAAGGCAGAGAAGTGCAAATGCGCCGTTGAATCCGCCCAGAAACCGAATGCCCGCCGCCATGGAATCAAACACCGGGGATGATCTTGCTGAGCGCGGGACCATCACCTTTGCCGCCGCATAGTGCTGAAAGCCGAAATAGCGCAGTGCTGC
>JBCBUN010000141.1:0-5442 GCA_039818145.1 Pseudomonadota bacterium | reverse complement strand
CCCGACCCGTCGAGACCGGCTTTTTCAAGCATCTCAACAACGTCGCCTTCATGCGCGCCGTCAAACACAGGCGTTGCAATCGGCACACCCTTTTGCAGGTTCGTGCCCAGCTCAACCATGGCCGGCTCATCAAGCTCATCCAGTGTCGGCTCGTCGCCATACACATTCTCAAGCGTCTTCTTGAGTTCAATGAGCTTGCCTTCGGCCTTGTAGGCCTCAAGCGCGTCACCGATCATTCTGCCAAGGCCGGCACTGGCCCACCCCATATGGGTTTCCAGAATCTGGCCCACATTCATGCGGCTCGGCACACCCAACGGGTTCAGCACGATGTCCACATGGGTACCATCTTCCAGGTACGGCATGTCTTCGATCGGATTGATCTTGGAGATCACGCCCTTGTTGCCGTGACGACCGGCCATCTTGTCGCCGGGCTGCAGCTTGCGCTTCACAGCCACGAAGACTTTGACCATCTTCATCACGCCCGGAGGCAGTTCATCACCACGCTGCAGCTTCTCGACCTTGTCTTCAAAGCGCGCATCAAGACGCTTCTTGCCGTCGTCATACTGCTTCTTCAGCGCTTCGACATCAGCCATGGCCTTGTCGTTCTTGAGAGCAATCTGCCACCACTGGCCCTTGGAGAGTTCCTCCAGAACCGCAGGCGTCACCTTGCTGTCAGGCGCCATGTCGTTAGGGCCGGAAGCAACCTGCTTGTTCAGCAGCATATCTTCCAGGCGACCAAACACGTTGCGCTCGAGGATCGCGAGTTCGTCATCGCGGTCTTTTGCAAGACGCTCAATTTCTTCCCGCTCGATCGCCAGGGCACGTTCGTCCTTGTCCACACCGTGACGGTTGAACACACGCACTTCCACAACCGTACCCGCAACGCCCGGAGGCAGCTTGAGGGACGTGTCGCGAACGTCAGAGGCCTTTTCACCGAAGATGGCACGCAGAAGCTTTTCTTCCGGTGTCATCGGGCTCTCACCTTTCGGCGTGATCTTGCCACAGAGGATGTCGCCCGGATGCACTTCAGCACCGATGTAAACAATGCCCGCTTCGTCGAGGTTGCGCAGAGCTTCCTCGCCTACGTTCGGGATGTCACGGGTGACTTCTTCAGGTCCAAGCTTCGTGTCACGGGCAGCAACTTCGAACTCTTCGATGTGGATCGACGTAAAGACGTCGTCCCGCACGATGCGTTCGGAGATGAGGATGGAGTCCTCAAAGTTGTACCCATTCCAGGGCATGAACGCGACGAGCACGTTGCGACCAAGAGCAAGTTCGCCAAGATCCGTAGACGGACCATCAGCCATGATGTCGCCGGCTTTGACCTTGTCACCGACCTTCACCAGCGGACGCTGGTTCATGCAGGTGTTCTGGTTGGACCGCTGGAACTTGCGCAGGTTGTAGATGTCCACGCCTGACTTGGAGTTGTCGGTTTCTTCAGTCGCACGCACCACGATGCGGGTCGCGTCAACCTGATCGACAACACCGGTACGACGTGCAGCAACAGCTGCACCTGAGTCATGAGCCACAACGCTTTCCATGCCCGTACCGACGAGAGGCGCATCGGCCTTCACCAACGGCACAGCCTGGCGCTGCATGTTTGATCCCATGAGCGCGCGGTTGGCGTCATCGTTTTCAAGGAACGGAATGAGTGCTGCCGCAACGGACACCAGCTGGCGTGGTGACACGTCAACAAAGCTCACTTCCTCGCGCGGCATCATCTGCACGTCGCCTGCGCGACGCGCGGCAAGCAGCTCATTGGTGAAGGTGCCGTCATCTTCGATGGACACATTCGCCTGAGCGATCGCGTAACGCCCCTCTTCCATAGCGGAGAGATAAACAACCTCATCCGTCACAACACCGTCATTCACCTTGCGGTATGGCGTTTCGATGAAGCCGTACTTGTTGACCCGGCTATAGGTCGCAAGTGAATTGATGAGACCGATGTTCGGGCCTTCCGGCGTTTCAATCGGGCAGATACGGCCATAATGGGTCGGGTGCACGTCACGAACTTCAAAGCCCGCACGCTCACGCGTCAGACCGCCTGGCCCAAGCGCAGAGAGACGACGCTTGTGCGTAATCTCGGACAGCGGGTTTGTCTGGTCCATGAACTGGGACAGCTGTGAAGACCCGAAGAACTCACGCACAGCCGCAGCCACAGGCTTGGCATTGATAAGGTCCTGAGGCATCACCGTGTCGATGTCGACGGAACCCATGCGTTCCTTGATGGCGCGCTCCATGCGGAGCAGACCAACGCGGAATTGGTTTTCCATCAGTTCACCAACAGAGCGAACACGACGGTTGCCGAGGTGATCAATGTCGTCGATTTCGCCACGGCCATCACGCAGATCAACCAGCGTCTTGATGACGGCCAGAATGTCATCACCACGCAGAACGCGGACGGTGTCTTCCGCATCCAGATCAAGACGCATGTTCATCTTTACGCGGCCAACGGCAGAAAGATCGTAGCGCTCGCTGTCAAAGAACAGGCTGTCGAACAGGGCCTGAGCTGTTTCCGGGGTTGGCGGCTCACCGGGACGCATCACGCGGTAGATGTCTACCAGCGCCTGTTCCTTGTTGGTGGCCTTGTCCACGGCCAGCGTGTTGCGGATGTAACCACCCACATTCACCTGGTCGATGTCGAGAACTTCGATGGCCTTGATACCGGCTTCAGCGAATGTCTCGAACAGCTCTTCGGTGATCTCTTCGCCGGCTTCCGCAAAAATCTCACCGGTTTCTTCGTTGATCATCTCAGTAGCAATAAACTGCCCGAGGAGATCTTCAGGCTGCATCAGCAGCTCTTTGACGCCCTCTTCCGTGAGCTTCTTGCCAAGGCGCGGTGTGATCTTGCGACCCGCTTCAATGACAACATCACCGGTTTTGGCGTCGACCAGGTCAACAGCTGGCTTGATGCCGCGCATGCCTTCCGGGTTGAACGGCGTCTTCCAGCCATCCTTGGTCTTCTTGTAGGAAATCTTGCCGTAGAACAGGTCAAGGATCTGTTCGCTGTCCATGCCAAGTGCATAGAGAAGCGTTGTCGTAGGAATTTTGCGGCGGCGGTCAATACGGCAATGCACGATGTCCTTGGCGTCAAACTCGAAGTCGAGCCAGGAACCGCGATACGGGATAACGCGTGCCGCAAACAGCAGCTTGCCGGATGAATGCGTCTTGCCCTTGTCGTGGTCAAAGAACACGCCGGGTGAGCGGTGCATCTGAGAGACGATCACACGCTCCGTGCCATTGACGATGAACGTCCCGTTCTCCGTCATCAGAGGCATGTCGCCCATATAGACGTCCTGCTCCTTGATGTCCTTGACGGACTTGGCGCCGGTGTCTTCGTCCACATCGAACACGATGAGGCGCAGCGTCACCTTCAAAGGCGCAGCGTAAGTCATGCTGCGCTGCTGGCACTCTTCGGTGTCGTATTTGGGATCTTCAAAAGAGTACGACACGAATTCCAGCGTCGACGTCTCTGCATAGTCAGAGATCGGGAAGACTGAGCGGAAAACCGCCTCAAGGCCCTCATCCGGCTTGCGATCAGCCGGGTCGGTCAGCAGGAAATGGTCATATGACTGTTTTTGAACCTCGATGAGGTTCGGCATTTTTGTCACTTCGGGGATGTGACCAAAAAATTTGCGGATACGTTTGCGGCCAGTAAAGGACTGCGACATCAAGTGTCCTCGCACATAAGCGAATCAGGGGCATGGCATCCGGCAAGCGGACACCACGAATTGAGGGTCGGCACAGACGGACTTTGAGTCCGGCTTACCACACGCTGACAGGTCCAATTCGTCAGGGTTTCCCCTGTATTCCCGTAACCCGGCATGCGCAAAAGCGACGCATGCGCCGGCCCCGCTATAATACGGAACCAGCGCATCGCCACTCGATGTATATGGGTAAGACCGAATATGGCCTTCCCCGATCTCCAGCGCAAGGGGGGTACCAAAAGGCACCCGCCTCGCAAAAGAAGAATATCTTCGAACTACTTGAGTTCGACAGATGCGCCGGCTTCTTCCAGCTTCTTCTTCATCTCTTCGGCTTCCGCCTTGGGAACGTCCGCCTTGATTTCCTTCGGTGCACCTTCGACAAGCTCCTTGGCTTCCTTCAGGCCCAGACCGGTGATGGTGCGGACTTCCTTGATGACGTTGATCTTCTTGTCGCCGGCGCCAGCCAGAACAACAGAGAACTCGTCTTTTTCTTCAGCGGCTGCACCGGCGTCACCACCAGCTGCACCGGCGGCTGCAACAGCAACAGGTGCTGCGGCAGACACGCCCCACTTTTCTTCAAGCATCTTTGAAAGCTCAGCGGCTTCCAGGACGGTCAGTGCTGACAGGTCGTCAACGATCTGCTCGAGATTTGCCATTTTTCGTAATTCCTTAGCTTCGTAATACCGCTTCTGACGGTAGGTATGTGATGAGTGAATGACTGCCTGTGAGCGGGTGCTCTAGGCGGCATCCCCCTGTTCTGCTTTGGCTGCAATAACGCGAGCGACCTGACCGCCGGGTGCAGCAAGCACTCCTGCGATACGGGTGGCTGGCGTGTTGAGCATTCCCACAATCTTGCCCCGGAGCTCGTCGAGGGATGGCAGGTCGGCAAGTGCCTTCACGCCAGTCTCGTCAAGCACGGTCTCTCCCATGATGCCGCCACGGATAATGAGCTTGTCATTAGCCTTGGCGAACTTCGCGAGGATCCGTGGTGCTGCAACAGGGTCATCAGAGACGCCGATTGCAGTTGGGCCAGTAAACAGATCAGTGATCTCGGATGCTGGCGTACCTTCCAGAGCACGTTTTGCCAGACGATTTTTCGTTACCCGAAAACTCGCACCAGCTTCGGCCATATCGCGACGAAGCTCAGAAAGCTCCGCAACATTGAGGCCTGAATAGTGGGTCACCACGACCACACCGGCGTCACTGAAGACACCGTTCAGGGTCGAGACGAGCGCATCTTTTTCAGCGCGTTCCACGTGGCTCTACTCCAACTTTTGGGCCTCGCTCCGCTGCAGAAAGTCCCGCAACCAAACAAAGCCCGGTGGCAATAGTCGTAGCCCGGCAATGCTGGGTCACGACGCTCAATTGCCTGTCCGCCAATGCTGGGGATCTCTCCCCTCACACAACATCGGCCAGAAGCGGCCCGAAATCGGGTCGTCCCGTCTAATGCAGGCGGTCATTAAGTCCTCCGGAACACGTCCCTTGGACACCCGCAGTCACGGACAGGGCAAGGCCGGTCTCCCGGCCTCATCCCTCCCGCCGGCACTGCCGACGAGAGCGAATTTCGCAATGCATCCAACAGGATGCGAACTATTCCTTAGCCTTCAGACGAAAGGCTTGAAGGATCAACCTTTACACCAGGGCCCATTGTCGAGCTGATGCTGACACGTTTGATGAAGTTGCCCTTTGCGCCAGTCGGCTTGGCCTTCTGCACAGAGTCCACAAACGCTGCGAT
>JBCBUN010000140.1:0-5444 GCA_039818145.1 Pseudomonadota bacterium | reverse complement strand
CGCGCCGCTTTCCTCAAGAATCAAAGACAGACCGGTCCCGTGGAATCCACGAGACTGAAACAGTCGGGCTGCAGCTTCGACGAGCTGCTGTCGGGCTTTTGACGGTCTGGCCATAAAAGTGTGTAGCTTTTCTATGGCGGTTGGTCTAGATAGAGATAGTTCTATGGTGATCGCCATAGAACTATCTGACCCCGGTTTGGAGATCACCAATGACCGAAATGATTAAGACCTGGCGCGCATTTCTCGATGCGTTCAATGACGCCTGCACAACAGATGAGTGGGCGCAACTGGCGCCCTTTTTGACAGACGATGTTCAGTATCGGGTGACGGGCATGCCGTTTGCCTGTCACATCAAAGGCCGCGATGCGGTGATCGCCGGATTCGCGAAATCCATCCGTGGCTTTGACCGACACTTTGATACGCGGCAGCACGAGCCCGTGGCGATTCGGGTGTCCGAGCCAGATACGCTGGCCGCATTTGCATGGGGTCGGTACGAGAAAGCCGGTCTACCGGATGTGCGTATAGCTGCGCAGGGCTACTGGCATTTTGCAGGAGGCAAGATCAACGCCATGCTGGATATCTGGGATGCGACGCTATTGGAGAACCAGCAAGCCCTTGCGTGGCTGGAAGAGCATGGCGGTGACCTGGACGCGTCTTACGTCTGATACTACTCGGCGGCTGTTGCCTGCGCGGGCGATACCCGCTCGTAGCGGGCAACACCGTCTTCACCCAGGAACCGGCGTGCAACACCACGACCGATCAGGCAGTTCAAATGCGCAATGCTTTCGCCGGTTGCCATATGAACAAGATCATCTGTGATCGGCCTGCGGAACAAAGCACCAAAGACTTCATTTGCGCGCTTGGGCTCATCGATCAGCTCTTCGAGTTTGCCGAGATCGGTTTCGTGTTCATCGATCAGGTCCTGAAGACGAACCTTGAGGCCATAGAAAGGCTCATTGTGGGCTGGGCCAACGAGCGTGTCGGCCGGCAGTTGGTCCCTTATCCGCGCGCAACTTTCCAGCCAGTCTGACAGCGGGTCTGCCTGGGGTTCAGTAGGATGCACGCTGATGTTTGAGGAAATACGCGGGAGCACCTGGTCACCGGATAGGAGGACTGCAGCGTCCGGGCACCACAGGCACATATGTTCCGGGGCATGGCCGCGCCCCTCCACGGCCTGCCAGGTACGACCGCCGATCTCCAGCTCTTGGCCACCCACCAGACGCCGAAAGCTCTGAGGCATGGTGGACACATCACGCCCAAACCCACCAAACCGCCGCCGATAAGTTTCAATCTGGGCGTCGTTGAAGCCGGCCTCACGATAGAACCGCACCCCCTCTTCCGGAGCCTCGGTGCCGGTATCAAGCACAAGATTGCAGCACATCAGATAGTCGGTGCGCGACATCCAGAGCTCGACATCGAAACGACGGCACAGCCACCCGGCGAGGCCCACATGATCGGGATGCAGATGGGTGACGATGACCTTGGTAACAGGCCGCCCACCCATGACACCCGCGAAGTGCTGCTCCCAGAGATCGCGAACTTTGGATGTGTTCACGCCTGTATCGACGATGACCCAGCCGTCTCCATCTTCAATGAGATAGAGATTGATGTGATCCAGCGAGTAGGGAAGCGGCATCCGTAGCCAGTGAATGCCTGGCGAAATCTCAATCGTCTCACCGGGTGCCGGAAACTCCTTCAGGCCATGCGGATAGGTGATTTCTGTGGGCGCCTGCGTTGGCTTCTGGGATGCTACGGTATTGGACATTGTTGCTCCTGTTCACCAATGGGGTACGTGACGCTGACGTAAGCGTCAACGCTCCCGCATTGGTCTAAGAGGCAAGTAAATCCGTGCTGAGAGCGTAAAGGCCTGCTGCCCCCGACGTCACCGAGGCCTTGAGACCCGCCGCCTGGGGCAGAATATTTGTTGCATAGAACGCCGCCATCTCGACCCGACCGGCAAGGTAGCTGTCCTCACCCGCCTTGGGATGGGCTGCGAGCGCACCCTTGGCGAGATAGGCACCACCGGCCACGGTGCCGATCATCTTGAGATACGGTGTTGCGCCGCCCAGCGCATCGGTTGCCTCTGATTTCAGAGCCTCTAGCAGCCAGTCAGTCGTTTCACGCAGCGTGGTGTTGGCTTGTGCCAATTCACGACCAATCGTCACCAGCTTCTCATCGTTGGAGGCAGAGCAGGACTTGGCCGTCTCATCGATCTCATCGAGGAAGTCAGCAATGACTTTGCCGCCGTCCATGGTCAGCTTGCGGCTGACAAGATCGATTGCCTGAATGCCATTGGTACCCTCATAGATGGGCGCAATACGGCTGTCGCGCAGGTGCTGAGCGGCGCCGGTTTCTTCAATGAAACCCATGCCGCCGTGGATCTGAATGCCAATGGAGGCGACGTCAACGCCCACATCGGTAGAAAAGCCCTTTGAGATCGGCGTGAGAAGAGCAGCACGTCCCTGCCCCCATTTACGCTTGTCTTCATCTTCGCCGTTGTGTTCGAGATCCAGCGCGACCGCATTGGCGTAGCAGATGCCCCGTGCTGCTTCAGTCATCACTTTCATGGTGAGGAGCATGCGGCGCACATCAGGGTGATCAATGATGGGAGACATACCGTCGGGTTTGTCCGTATACGGCGTGAATGCCTTGCCCTGCTTGCGCTCCATCGCGTAGTCGAGCGCCTGCTGGTAGGCCCGCTCGGCGATGCCGACGCCCTGCATGCCCACATTGAGGCGAGCATTGTTCATCATGGTGAACATGCAGCGCATGCCCTTGTTTTCTTCGCCGATAAGCCAGCCGATGGCTCCCTCTTCTTCGCCATAGGCCATGACGCAGGTGGGGCTGGCGTGAATGCCCAACTTCTTTTCAAGGCCGATGCACTTGACGTCGTTGCGGTCACCCAGCGACCCGTCGTCGTTGACGAAAAACTTCGGTACGAGGAAAAGTGAAACGCCTTTTGTGCCCTCAGGCGCATCTGGTAGGCGGGCGAGAACAAGGTGGATAATGTTCTCCGCCATATCGTGGTCGCCCCACGTGATGTAGATCTTTGTGCCCTTGATCTTGTAGGTGCCATCACCAACCGGCTCAGCTTTGGCCTTGAGCGCGCCGACATCGGAGCCAGCTTGTGGCTCTGTCAGGTTCATGGAGCCGGTCCACTCGCCGGACAGCAGTTTAGGCAGGTATTTGTCACGCAGTTCGTCTGAGCCGTGCTGAGTCAAGCTCTCGACTGCACCCTGACTGAGCATGGGGCACAGGCCGAAAGCCATATTGGCCTGGTTGATGTATTCCTGCACGGCAACGGCCAGAGACAAAGGCAGACCCTGCCCTCCATAGTTGACGTCACCGGGAATGGAGCACCAGCCCGCTTCAAACCACTGCCTGTAGGCATCCGCAAACCCATCAGGGGCTTTGACACCGTCCGTGCCCAGTTGAGCGCCCTGCTGGTCGCCAGTCCAGTTGAGGGGCGCCAGCAATTCGCCCGCCATGCGGCCGGATTCCTCAAGCACCTGCTCAATCAGATCAGGCTCCAGATCGGGAAAAGCCTTGGAGCCACAAAGCTCCTTCAAACCTGCGATCTCATTGAGGGCAAAGGACATGTCACGGACGGGTGGGCGGTAGGTCATGATTTCTCTCATCTCGGCAGTCGAGGACGGGTATTAAGGCAAACAGATAGCAGAAATAGCGGGCATATCCAGCCGCAAGGTACTTATGCCTCTTTTGCACTTTTGAAGACGGGGCGCTCGTGGCACGTTGCCGCCATGACACCCCCCGGCGCCCTTACCCCAACCAAGGCAGAGACTGACGCGATCGACCGCGCGTCACAGTGCGTGCTTGCGGGCGGGCTTGTCGCCTTTCCGACTGAGACGGTTTATGGGCTTGGCGCTGACGCGACCAACGACCAGGCGGTAGCCCGGATTTTTGAAGCCAAGGGGCGGCCCCAGTTCAATCCGCTAATCAGCCATGTATCGAGCTTGGAAATGGCTCAGACGCTTGGCGAGTTGAGCGACCTGGCACGAGAACTCGCCCATGCCTTCTGGCCAGGACCTTTAACAATTGTGGTGCCCCGAGCACACAATTGTCCTGTGTCCCTGCTGGCCTCCGCAGGTCTCGATACCATCGCCATACGCATGCCAAACCATCCGGTGGCGCAGGCATTGATCGGGCGTGTTCAAAGGCCTCTGGCTGCTCCAAGTGCCAATCCGTCGGGCCGGGTAAGTCCTACCACCGCGCAGCACGTCGCAGACGGCCTTGGGGGCCGGATCGACATGGTCATTGACGGAGGCCCGTGCGCAGTTGGGCTTGAATCCACCGTTGTGTCAGTCGTGGCTGATCAGGTGCGCCTGCTTCGACCCGGGACCATTACCCGTGACCAGTTGGAGGATGTGTGCGGCGTACTTGAAGATACAAAGGGTGCGGAGATAGAGGCACCTGGGATGCTGGCCAGTCACTATGCGCCGAACGCATCGGTACGCCTCAATGTGTCAGCCCCTGCGGAGAACGAAGCTCTATTGGGTTTTGGCGCAGATATGCCTCACCACAATGGCCCGGTTGCAAATCTGAGCCCAACGGCAGATCTGGTTGAAGCGGCCGCCAATCTCTTCGCCATGCTGCGGCAACTTGATGCAACGAACCCGCGCGGTATTGCTGTGATGCCCATACCAAGTGGTGGAATTGGCGAAGCGATAAATGATCGGCTCAAAAGAGCAGCAGCTTCCAAAACCTGAAGACATTGCCACTGGGCTTTGACGGGGCCGCCAATCGGCTCTAGGTCAGTGGGTATGAAACTAAGCGGACCATCAGCAGATACGCTTTCAAGGCTGGCAGACGCCGCAGGACCTGGCGGTGCACTGCGGGCGGGTTCTGATGATCTTGCGCGATATCTGGTGGAATGGCGCGGCCTGTTTCATGGGGAGACTCCCCTCGTGCTGCGGCCGGCAAGTGTTGACGCTGTCTCAGCGATTGTCCGCATTGCCCATGAAACCAGTACGGGTCTTGTGCCTCAGGGCGGCAACACCGGGCTCGTCGGCGGTCAGATACCTGACATGTCCGGCAACCAGGTCATTGTATCGCTCGAGCGGATGAATTCCGCGCGGGCCGTCGATCCTCTCAACAACACGATGATCGTGGATGCGGGGTGCACGCTGCAATCCGCACAAGAAGCAGCTGCCGACAACAACAGGCTGTTTCCCCTCAGCCTCGCATCGGAGGGGTCATGCCAGGTTGGCGGCGTCATCTCCACCAATGCCGGGGGCACGGCGGTGTTGCGGTATGGCTCGATGTGCGACCTTGTTCTGGGGCTGGAAGCGGTGCTGCCAAATGGCGAAATCTGGAACGGGCTTTCCGGACTTCGCAAGGACAACACCGGCTATGACCTGACCCGACTTCTGGCTGGCGCCGAAGGAACATTGGGTATCATTACAGGGGCTGTTGTGAAGCTATTT
>JBCBUN010000139.1:0-5459 GCA_039818145.1 Pseudomonadota bacterium | reverse complement strand
GATTGGGGGATGAAATGACGGCTTTCCGGCTCTTTCTGATTGGCTTCTGGCTGATTCTGGCCGCCTACACATTGGTCGTGATCATCAATCACGGCATGGGGCTCATTCAGATATTTTTCGGCGATATGGCGCAGATGACCTGGCCGGGCCAGTTCAATCTCGATTTCTTCGGGTTCCTCCTGCTGTCCGGCCTGTGGATGGCGTGGCGTCATCACTTCTCGCCTGGCGGCCTTGCACTTGGGGTGCTGGGCGTGTTCGGCGGGATGGGCGTTCTGCCGATTTACCTGCTGTGGGCGCTCAACGACGCCGACGGCGACATGAAGATCGTGATGCTGGGCCGCCAGCGCGCCGCAGCCAGCTAAGTTTCAACACACCACCTCTCGATAAGGAAACGCACCATGATGGTCCTTCGCATCGTTGCCATTTTCTACTTCATCGCTGTTGCCGCGCTTACCTATACGGCGGCGAGCCAGACCGGCATGAATCTCAGTGAAGTGTTCATCGGCAACATCACCGCCATGAATTGGTCAGGCCAGTTCAACGTGGACTTTCTGGCCTATCTCACTCTGTCGGCCATCTGGATCGGCTGGCGGCACAAGTTTTCAACCGGCGGCATCCTGCTGATGCCGTTGGCGCAGGTAGGCGGCATCCTGTTCCTCACGCCGTATCTGCTGTGGGCGATTGCGGATGCCAAGGGCGATCCCGTCAAACTGCTGATCGGTGATCGCTCGGCTGGCTGAGCATCAGCATGCGACGTTGAATGTGACGGTGATCTTGCGGACGTTTTTGTCCGGCCAGGCCATCCAGCCGTACTCCTCAGGCTCGCCGACTGACACGTCCTCGCAGTGAGCGTCATCGGGGCGCAGCACGCGGTCAATCAAAGCGGCGACGCGGCTGTCCAGCTCGGTGGCGATGCCCCCATCATAGGCTGTCACGGGAACCAGAAAGCTTGCAGCCTTGGGCCAGATTTCGGGATCCCGCTCGGTGCCCGCGTCCTGTCGCTCATAACTCACGGTCATGAACTGGGAGTAGCTTTCCGGAAACACCGCCCGGATCGCTTCCGTCATTTCTTCCGGCGGCGTGACGACTGTTGTGTCTGCTGCGGGTATCGCTAAGGCGTCTTTGGCTTCGGTCTTTGACCCATGCTCATGAGCGCTGGCGATCACACACGACAATGCCATCGATAGGCCAACACATAGAGGTCCAAGAAATCTGCTCACGCTCATGATGCCGTCTCCTCGCCCTGACTGTTTCAGGCAAGACTACAAGCAAAGTCGTGGCTAGACGAATGAGTAGATCAGCACGGCAATTGCAGCCCAGATGCCCAGCGTGGCGCCACCCGCCAACAGGCGCAGGAGGCCTGCCGACCAATCACGTCCAAGCGGCTCAAGGCCGGCTGGCTGTTGAGGCTTGCGGTCCGGGTGGTCAATAATGCTGTCATTAAGTGTCATGGGACACACCAATCGTGGCATTCAACCTGTGAAAGGGCACGGACGAGCAATCTGCTGCGACTCACCGTTTGCTACCTGAAGTGTCTCACAAGTAGAGCTTTTTCTGTCACTAAACTGACACTTGGACGCATCTCCGACCCGGGACCGGCAAAAACCCCCGGAATCGCTGCCAAATCAGCCACAAAATTCATAAACCGAGGAAACGGAATGGCCATCGACTACGATCACATCATGTCTCTTACTTCAAAAGACGAGCGGTTCTCCTATGGGGACCGTGAGACCATGCTTTACGCGCTGGGCGTAGGCATGGCCCGCGACCCACTCGCGCCCAAAGAGCTTCCTTACGTCTATGAAAGCGACCTCAAGACTGTGCCGACCATGGCAACCGTCATTGCCTGGGGTGCCGGCCCGCTGCGCGATTCCGGCATCAATTACCTGATGGTCGTGCATGGGGAGCAGAAACTCACACTGCACCGGCCTCTACCTGCGGCCGCCGACATCATCGCCGACAGCAAGGTCGTCGGGGCGTATGACAAGGGCGCCGACAAAGGCGCAGTCATTGTGACCGAGACAGACATACGGCTGGCGGATTCAGGCGACGCCCTGTGCACGCTGACCAGCACGACTTTTGCCCGTGGTGATGGCGGGTTTGGCGGTCCAAGCGAAGGCGCACCAAAGCCGCATGCGATTCCTGATCGCGCACCGGATGAAACCATCGAGGTAGACACGCGGCCGGACCAGGCCCTGCTCTACCGCCTGTCGGGTGACCGCAATCCTCTTCACGCGGACCCTGAGTTTGCGACGGCTGCAGGCTTCCCTGCTCCCATCCTGCATGGGCTGTGCACTTACGGCACCTGCTGCCGGGCCATCCTCGGTTCCGTTGCGGACTACGACCACACAGCGATTACCGGCTTTGACGTCCGCTTTTCGTCACCTGTGTTTCCTGGCGAAACCATTCTGGTGGACGTGTGGAAAGACGGAAACATTGCCTCATTCCGCGCCCGCCTGAAGGAACGCGATGTGGTGGTGATCAACAACGGGAAGTGCACGCTCAAAACCTAGGGATGGCAGTGTCACCCCCACACGCTGACTGAAAATGCGGGGTGTTTGGCCTTTCCGCCAGACACCCCGCCCGTTTATGCTGACCGCATGACCTCAAAAAAGCGCCAAAATGCAGAGAATTCAGCCCCACCAGCCCCCAAACGGGTGCTGATGATCGCCTATCATGATGTCCAGATACTCGACATCACCGGGCCGTTTGAAATTCTGGCCGGTGTCAATGATGCCCGCCTGAACCCTGAATCCTGGGTCATGGACGGCTATCAGCCAAAGCCGCATGAGAATTACCCTGAGTACGAACTGACGATTGCCGCAGAAACTGCCGGGCCGTTCAGAACAAACTCCGGCATGCAGATGGTCGCCGACATCAGCTTCGCAGACATCACAGATGAGTATCTGGAGGGGCTGCATACGTTGATGGTTCCCGGCGGCCACGGGACCACGGCTGCCATGCGCGACCCTGCGGTGCTTGATGTGGTTGCACGTGCAGGTGCCAAGGCCAAACGCATTACGTCGGTGTGCACGGGCACGTTCATTCTCGCTGAGGCCGGACTGATTGACGGACGTCGCGTCACGACGCACTGGAACGTAGCCGGCGTGCTTGCCAAAATGTTCCCTACACTGACCGTTGATGCAGACTCGATTTATGTGCGGGATGGCCACATCTGGTCATCGGCTGGCGTCACCGCGGGGATGGATCTTGCACTGGCACTGGTTGAGCAGGACTGCGGGCGTGACATGGCGCTGTCTGTCGCGCGCCGTCATGTCCTTTTCATGATCCGTCCTGGTGGCCAATCACAGTTCTCGGCACAGTTGGTCGCGCAACATGCGGCCAAAGGCAAAATCGGCGATATCGCGCAATGGGTTCTCGACAATGTGTCTGAGGACCTGTCCGTTCCGGCACTGGCAGAGCGCGCCCATATGAGCGAACGCACGCTGGCCCGGGCGTTTGTGAGTGAGACGGGTCTGACACCGGGCCGCTTTGTGGAAGTGGCCCGCGTTGAAGCGGCTCGTCGCCACCTGGAAGAAACCACAGATGACACTGAATCCATTGCATGGGCGTGCGGGTTTTCCAGTGCAGAACAGATGCGCCGGGCGTTTCATCGCCGCGTGGGAGTGAGCCCTGCAGACTATCGGTCCCGCTTCAGGCGGATGCCGGTGATGGGTCCGCATGGTCCGGTCACTCCGCTGGACATTTCGTCCCCCACTCATCCAGGCATGCAATAGGACTGACACCCCATGAACATCGGGCTACTGATCTTTGATGATGCGGAAGAACTGGATTTCGTTGGGCCCTATGAAGTGTTCACCATGTCCAACGAGGTGTTTGCGCTTCAAGGCAAACCCGAACCTGACAGTGTCTTTCTGATTTCGGAGAATGGCGACAAGGTCAAGTGCCGCAAAGGTATGGTGATCGAGTCCCACGCATCCATTGAAGATGCCCCAGCACTTGACGTGCTGCTAGTACCCGGTGGACAGGGCACGCGTACAGAAGTTGAAAACAAGGCAGTGCTTGAGTGGATTGCCGCCGTGGACAAGTCCACCACCTGGACGACGAGCGTATGCACGGGCGCCTTGCTGCTGACAGCCTCAGGTGCTGCCAAAGGAAAGCGTGTCACAACGCATTGGGGGTTCATCGAACAATTGCGCAAGCGGAACGAAGCGTCAGAGGTGCTGGAAAACACACGCTATGTGCGTGACGGAAAAGTCGTTACAGCCGCAGGCGTGTCGGCCGGAATCGATATGGCGCTTTGGCTGGTTGGCCAAATTCATGGGCCCGACCATGCGCGCGCCACCCAACGGGCCATGGAATACGATCCCGCGCCGCCTTACTCAGCAGCGGTTTGAGCCTTCATCTAGCGACCGGTGCTGCCAACGGCTAGGACGGCAGTCGGCTGGCCGGGTCTGCTGCGTACATCTGCCGGTTCCACAAATCTTCAACGCGGTTGATGCAGGATTGCCAGTACCGGCAGTCCGACCGCTCTGAGCAGATGTGCAGGGCCTGCAGTTTCTTTGCAGCTTCGGAAGACATATTGAATTCAATCAACTGACCGACGTCGGTCAGTCTGTCCAAACATACTTTTTCCATGGGCTTATGAGCCTCCAGGTTGCTCCCCTGAGACGCAGGGGCATCCTCACCCTATGCGGCCTTCGCACAAGCGCGCGTTGACGTGCGTCAAACGTGGCGCACAATGGCGGCAACACCTAGCGTGGCCGGCCCGCGCGTCCAGAACAAGAACCACAGGAAACACGCCCGATGTCTCAAGCTGCCAAGCCGCTCAAATCTCTGCCTGATCTGAACTTTGACACCACCCGCGCGCCCTCCCCGTTTGCAAACGAGGACCATGACGCATGGCGGCAGACGCTGCGCAAGTGGATTGAAAAAGAGATCATGCCTTATGCATCCGAGTGGGATGAGGCCGAAGAATTTCCCGAAGAACTCTACAAGAAGGCCTCAGATGTCGGTCTTTTGCGGATGGGCTATCCGGAACAGTATGGCGGCATCAAGGAGGGGATCGACCACTACCACAGCATAGTGACGTCGGAGGAACTCGCACGCGTCGGTGCCGGCGGCATCAATGCCAGCCTGATGGTGCATGGCATCGGGCTGCCACCGATCATCAATATCGGCTCGGAGGAAATGAAAGAGCGGATTGCGCCACCGGTGCTGGATGGCGACAAGCACATTGCGCTTGGCATTACCGAACCGTCCGGTGGATCAGATGTGGCCAACATCCATACCCGCGCAGAGGACAAAGGCGACTACTACCTGGTCAACGGCTCGAAAATGTTCATCACCGGTGGCATGCGGGCGGACTATGTCACCACTGCGGTGCGCACCGGCGGTGAAGGGACCAATGGCATCTCACTGCTGCTCATCGAAGCAGACATGCCCGGCTTCTCGCGCACGCCACTCAAGAAGATGGGCTGGTGGGCTTCGGATACAGC
>JBCBUN010000138.1:0-5509 GCA_039818145.1 Pseudomonadota bacterium | reverse complement strand
CGGCAGGATCATCATTGACCTCAACAACCGGGACTATGCCGATGACGTAAGGTCGGGCGCGTGGTTTGAAGGTGCCATCGCAGAACGTCTGCAGGAGCTCGCGCCCAACGCTAAGGTCGTGAAGGCGCTCAACACGATCGCCATGGAGACATTCGATACCTCCGCATCCGCGTTGCGCGAGGCAGGGGCCCAGAGTTTCATCGCGGGGTCCAGCAAGGAGGCAAAGGGGGTCGTCGCAGATCTCTTGCACGATCTGGGATTTGAAGCCGTTGACATGGGCGATACCTCGGCTGCCATGCGGGCGGCTGAAGCCCTGGGAGATGTCATCCGGTTGCTGATGATTGATGGTGGTTACGGTGGACGGGCGGCCCTATCGCTTTCGAAACTGCCGAAACCGGATATGGCCTTGGTTGGAGCGCGCGAAAGCTCGAACTACAAGTAGGTGGATGGGCTGATCGAGCGGCGGGAGTGCTACTCTCCTGCCGCCGCAGCGCCACTTATGGCGTAGGACATTTCCTTGCGCTCATCACATACCGCTTCGCACAGGTCCATGGCGGCTTCCCATGGGGCGGCATCGGTGATGTCTTCGATGGCTTCCATGCTTTCCCAATAGGACAGGAGGCCGGCGCTTTCGCCGTCCTGAGCTTCAATCACCACCGCAGACAAAAAGCCCTTGGGCGCTGAGCGGGCCAGCTCGCGCTCGAGATAGCCGCGCAGGTTGGACGCCACCGTATCAGTCGCCCCCGTGAAGGTGATGAGATGGACGAAGGCGGTTTCGCTGGCCATGGATTGCTCCTGTCGGGGGATTGGTGGTTGCGCTTGGCGCTGTTGGCGGCACAATACGCAAGACCGATATTGACGCAACAACAACAAGACTGAAAGCAGGGACCAGATGGCTCAACAGGATCAACCCGCCTTGGCGGGAAAAGTGGCGCTCGTCACCGGTGGCGCACGCGGACTGGGCGCAGCCTCTGCCCTTGGGTTGGCGCGCGAAGGTGCCAGTGTTGTGGTTTCTGATCTGCGCGCCGATGAAGGCCAGGTCGTTGTGGATGCCATCCTCAATGAAGGGGGCAAGGCGGTGTTCATCGCCCATGACGTGACCAAGGAAGATCAATGGGAAGCAGCTGTTGCCAAAGCCGAAGACGAGTTCGGCGCGCTGCATATTCTCGTCAACAATGCCGGTGTGGCACCGGCGGGCGAATACATCGAAGATCTGAAGCTTGAGGACTACAAGCGCGTCACCGAAATCGACATGGACAGCGTGTTCCTTGGCTGCAAGCACGGCATCCGCACCATCAAGAAGTACACCACCAAGGAAGCTGCCGACGGCGCGATCATCAACATCTCGTCCGTCATGGGCATTGTCGGCTTTCCGCGCAACGCTGACTACAACGCGGCCAAGGGCGGTGTGCGGATCATGACCAAGGTGGCAGCCCTTGAGTGCGCGGAGCTTGGCTACGGCATCCGCGTTAACTCCATCCACCCCGGTTTCATCGATACGGCGCTCGTGCGCGATGCGGTGGAAGAGGGCACCAAACGGCCGGACGCCATGTTCCAGAGTTCAAACGAAGCCATCGACATGCTGGTGATGGCGCACCCGCTGGGCAAGCTGGGCGACCCGCGCGACATCGGCGATGCCGTCGTCTTCCTTGCCAGCAGCCGCTCAGGATTCGTCACAGGTACAGAGCTTGTGGTCGATGGCGGCTACACCATTCAGTAGCTGCACTGGAAATCACATCCCCCTAGCGGAAGGCGCAAGCATATTGGGGTGCCTGCGCCTTCCTGTTCTTCGGAGCGCTAACGGGGGGAGGGGCAGCGGCCCCGAAGAATGTGGGGATGCGTTCTAGAACGCGTATTGCCAGCCCGCTGTCAGCGTCCAGTCGCGCTTCATCTGCGGGCCGTTCAAGTCCTGCACGACGGGCATGGAGGCTTCGATGGCCAAACGGTGACCACGGATGAACCCTTCCTGGCCAACGAGATTGACGCCCAGGCCTGCTTCAAGAAAACGCCCGCCGATATTGCTGGGGTCTGCTGTCTGGACCGGGCCCATGATGCGCGCATCCTGACCGGACACCTTGCCGATTGTTTCTGCTTTCAGGCGTACGGATGTCGAGATCCAGGGAGCAAACTGATAGGCGCCCCATGTGGTGAACTCACCGACATTTCCAAGCTGGTAGTTCTGGTCGTTTTTGCCTGAACGGAGTGTGGCCATGGCTTGCGCACCCCAGGAGATGTCGCCGGTACGGTCCGAATAGGTGATGCCGGGCAGCACATCTACAGTGCCCGAGCCAAGCTGCATCGGGTAAGGCAGGCGCACTTTCGCGGTCGTGCCCAGCGGCGTCAGAATTGTGTCTTCTTCCTTGATGGAGCCGGTCGGCAGGCTGACGCCGATGTTCAGGTGCACCTTCGAGTTGTTCTCGTCGAGGATGCGCACAAGACCTGAAATGCGGGTATCGCCGAAGCCTTCAGCCACGGTTGTGAAGCCACCGATCTGGGCGGTGCCTGCCGGGTTGAAGGTGATGTGGTCCATCTCCTTTTTCATGTACATGCCCATGACCATCAGGGTCAGGTAGTCGTTGGGGGCGTACATGGCGCCGAGCATGTGCATGTCCATCACCATCTCGGTGGGGATGATGCGCAGGCGCGGCGGCTGTCCGGGATTGCCGAAGAAGCGGTTGGGCGTCGCCAGCACTTCCGCATTTGAGAGGTCGTCGGTGCCGTCACGCACGTCAGACATATCCATGCGCTTGTAGCGGTAGGAGAACATGATTTCTCCTTCCTTGTGCATGTGGTCACCCATCACGCCGATGGGCGCGTGGCTGTCCGCCCGGATTTCACCGGACTTGGAATGATCGATGCCGTCATGGGCAGATGCCGGCGTGGCGAAGGCAAGAGCGGCAACACATGTTGCTGCAAGCAGGCCGTCGCGGCCTGCGGAAAAACGCAGTGTCATTGGATATGGTCCTGAAAAAAAAGAGGATGCCAAATGCCGTCACACGCACAGGTGAAACCACCTGTGGACGTTCAGTCAGCACTTAACGGGATTGGAGTTCAGGACGTGTGGGGAGGGGCGCGTGGCGGCGCGGACCGCATGAGCGGTGCGGTATAGGCAGGTGCGCTGTCCGTTGCCCGCACGACGCGGGTGTCTTCATAGGTGACCGGCCACACAATGGCGGGTGTGGTCGTGTCCAGCGCAAAGGCAGCGGTGGCCTGCATCGCCAGGTCGCAGGCGTTGCGGGGAATGTCCGGCGTCTCATCGCCTGACACGGTGATGCCCAGGTCGCGGGCGTCCATCACCACCGGTCCATGAACCGTACAGATGACTATTTCGAAAGGCTCGGCCTGAGCGGCAGCAAGGGCCGTTGAGATGGGCATCACAGCTGCAAGCGAGAAGGCGGCCATCTGAACAACAAGCGCAAGCAGGCCCGCAAGGGCAGTGCCCCTGCGCCTGAAGCGTCGCTGCATATGGTCGCCGGATCTCATGAAGGCCCCCGCCCCGAAAGAAGTGTCTTAGTGGCCGCTGTGGTCCATGTTGCCGTGATCCATCCCGCCGTGATCCATCTGGGCCGGTTTGCCGCCTGTCGCCACAACCGTGACATCAACCGTCACGTCGCCGGCGTCTTCGAATGTCAGGGTGAGAGGGAAGTTGCCGCCGTCTTTGAGTGGCGCGGTGACATCAAACAGCATGATGTGTTTGCCGCCGGGCTCAAGGGTCACAACCTCATTGGCGGGGACGTCGATGGCCTCCACCTTGCGCATGCGCATGATCTCGCCATCTTTTTCGTGGGTATGCAGTTCCGTTGTTGCGGCAGCGGTGGTGGAGGCTGCAATCAACCGGTCTGCGCCGCCCGTGTTGCGGATCACCAGATAGGCCGCACCGGTTGTTCCCGTACCGATGGTCTCACGGGCAAACGGCTCTTCCACGCTGATCTCGCTGGGGCCCATATCAGAGCAGGCAGCAATCGCGAGCGGCATTGACAGTGTCAGGGCAAACAGAATGCGGCGGATCATGGTGCGTTCCCTCATACGAATTGTTGCATCAGGTTTAGCGTGAACGTGCGGGCAGATAAAAGCGCGGAATGACGCAGGCGACCCCAAATCGCTGCCTTTGAGGTCATTTTAGTCCGTCGCCAGGGCCTGATCTACGGCTTCCTGTTCTGCCAGTCGTCGGCGGATGTCCGCCTGTGCTGCATGGTCAATCGGGTAATTCCATATCAAAGCGATTGCGGCAGCAAGAAAGCCCAGGGGCAGCAGCGCATAAATGAGTTTCAACCCGTTGAGGGCCTCGGGCGTGTTGGTGCTGGATGCCGGATCAAACCCGACCCATGCCAACAGGGCATATGTCAGGCCCACCGACACCGCCGCCCCGACCTTGGCCGTGGTTGTCAGCAGCGCATAGAGCAGCGCCGTCCGGTTGTGACCGGTGTCGAGGCGGTCCTTGTCGCACACATCCGCCATCATGGAGCGCAGCAGGAACGGGCCGGCACCGAAGGCAAAGCCCAGAAAGAAAGTTGCAAATAACGCCAGATAGAAGTCACCGGCGCCGACAAACAGATAGGTGATTTGCGCCACCATGCTCCAGATCAGCGCGACGCACAGGGCACGGTGTTTGGACATGCGTTTGGCGAGCCACATCCAGAATGGCATGCCCGCAAACCCGAGCACGAAGTAGCCCAGCAACATGAGGCTCGAGTAATTCGGCAGTTCCCACACGAAGCGGGCCAGGAACAGGTAACTCGAGCCGATGATGCCGATGGCAAGGCTGGTCATCATGTCGGCGGCAACGATGCGCGCCATGCTCCAGTTGGTGAGCAGGACTTTCAGGGCCTCACGCCACTCCACCTTGCGCTCCTTGCGCACAGGTGCGGATTGATCAGGCACCAGCAGGATGGCAGCGAGGGCTGTGAGCGGCAGGCTGATGATCAGGAACCAGCCCATGGCGCTGACCTTGCCGAAGGCGTCCACATCCGCTGTCTGTTCCAGAATGGCGGGCAAGGCGAGCACGGACACCATGCCCAGGATGATCGCCACTTCGCGCCAGCCATAGATGCGGTTGCGCTCGGAATAGTCGTTGGAGAGTTCCGCACCCCAGCTTTGGTGAGCGATGGTCAGCATGGTGTAGCCGACATACAAAATCAGCATCCAGACCAAGAGGTAGGACGCACCAACGCCAACGGGCGGGAAGTAGATGAAGAAGGCCGACACCAGCAGCAACGGCACGGACAGGGCGATCCAGTGACGCCGCCGGCCCCAGCGGGTGGGGTAGTGGTCAATGACGACACCCATGATCGGGTCCGTCACCACGTCGAAAATCCGGGTGATCATGAAGATCGTGCCGACCAGCGCCAGGCCAAGGCCCACTTCGGTGGCATAGAGCGGCGGCAGGTACACGGTGATGGGAAGGCCGAGCCCTCCCATGGGAAAGGTGAGGGCGGCGTAGGCTGCCAGCGGGGTGTTCTTCAAACGCTCGCCTACGGGCAAGGCCGCAGGTGCACTGGTACCGGGGGTG
>JBCBUN010000137.1:0-5518 GCA_039818145.1 Pseudomonadota bacterium | reverse complement strand
CATCCGCAATGGCAGCATCATAATCGTTGATGACGTAATAGAGCGTCGCCCGTTTGTTCCAGGCTTCTGCATAGTCCGGCTCAATCTCGATGGCTGTCGAGAACATATCCAGGGCAACGGCATATTCCTGCGCCTCAAGCGCCTTGAGCCCCCGCAGCATGATGAGATCAAGCGTCGGGCTGCCTGAGTCGGACCACTGCCGCCAGATTTCATCCTCAATCAAGGCTGCCTCAGCCGAACTTTGCGCCTTGGCCAATTGATCGAACAGACGATCCAGCTCAGCGGAGGATGCCGCCAACGCAGGAGATGTGCTCATGATGAAGACAATCAGAATCGCCTGCAAAGCCGCGCGAAAACGTGTCAGAAGAAAGGTCATACCGAAGTATATGTCCCTCTGGACGCCCTTGGCGAGTTACCGAAGGGACAACAAGCCGTGAGCACTCAGGCGTTGAGGTCTTCGCGCCGCACCCCGTCAAACTCGGTAATCAGGTCTGCTCCATAGGCGTTGGACGGCGTCTGAAAGCCGATCTTGACGTTCCCTGCGGCCGCCCGCTGGGCAATTTCAAGCCCGGTTTCAGCCGTCAGAGTGTAGCCTTCGGGCGTTTCCAGCCGACTGCGCACCACATTGCCGGCGCTGTCGGTTGCTTCACCAACAAGCGTTGTGAAAGAGGCCGCACGCTGCTCGTCCGTTGGTCCTTCCGGCATGCGCTCGATCTGCTTTTTGAGGAACCGTTGCACAGGCCCCGTTCCCATCACCCAGCGCGCCGCAGGCCCCAGGCTTGCCATCCGCTCCATGTCCTTGCTGGCTTCAAAGTAGATGGTGATGTCGGGAATGCCCGTTGAATGATAGGCGGTTGAGACATCGCCCCATCCCACCGCAATCGAGTTACTTTCGCCTTTGCCATAATCCATTGTCCGGCGCGGCGTCTTGCCAAGAGCAACAATCTTCGCACCACGGCGCACTCGCGTGCCGGTCGAAATGCTTTCAACCATGGTCTTGCCGGTGCCGTGAGACATGTTGCCCATGCCCGCAATGCCCATTTCCAGGCGTTCTGCTTCCGGCAGACGACGCTTCATGTGCGCCGCCAGACAGTCACTGGGAACCACATCAAATCCAACGCCCGGCAATACCATGATGCCCGCCTTGCGCGCTTCCTCATCACGGGCAGCACAGGCTTCAAACACATCGATTTCGCCGGTGATATCCAGATAGTGGGTCTTTGTCCGAATGCAGGCATCGAGCATCGGCTTGGATGTTGCCGAGAAAGGCCCCGCGATGTGCAAAACCGCGTCCACTTTCTCAAGGGATTTATCCAGCGCATTGGGCCGGTCGAGTGATATGGCAGCCCATTCAAGCCCCAGCGGCTCGGCGATGGCCTGAACCTTGGACGCATTGCGCCCTGCCAGTATCGGCTTCAGCCCCTTTTGGGCCGCTACCCGCGCTGTGAGCTTGCCGGTGTAACCGGTCGCCCCGTAAATCATGAACTTGCCAGACATCGTATCCCCGCCCCCAAAACAGGCCGCACAGGACATCCCCTGTCGCGGCCCATGACTGTTTCTTGAAAGGATCGTGACGTGTCATGCCCAACTGGGCAAGGGCTGTAAAACCACAGGTCTAGAGCAATCCGACGGATGCCAATCGGGTACGCAGATGGTCCGCTGACAGGAACTGATGTCCGATCATGCCGGCCTGGGTAGCGGCATCAGCATTCGCTGCAAGATCATCAACAAAAAGCGCTTCACCTGCACCAAGCCCGAACTGCTCGAGCGCCAATTTGTAGATCGCCGGGTCCGGCTTGCGGAGTTGCACCTGCCCGGAAACGACAATGCTGCGAAAATGATCGAGGAACGCATAATCATCCGCGTTGGGACGGGCAGGTGGCCAGGTCTGAGCCGGCCAGTTGCTCAGGGCAAAGACCGGCACATCGCGTGCGACCAGTTCTTCAAGCACGGCGACGGTCTCAGGGATTGGACCCATGACGGCTTTCTGCCAGTCCGTGGCCATCGCATCCAACGCCGGTGCAAAGTGTGGATAGTCACGCTTGTAGGGCGCCAATGTCTCTTCAAAGGGCGCAAGCGTGTCATGGCACGCGTGATGGGCGCGCCAGAATACCTCCGCCAGGAAGGCTTCCAACACGCCACGCGTTGCAAAATGCTGCTGAAAAATCAGGCGGGGGTCCCAGTCGATCAGGACACCACCAAGGTCGAAAACAACCGCTTTCACGCGTCCTGTCTCATGAGACATCAGCGTGAGAGCCCCTTAGCCCTGGCGGGCCTTGAAGCGCGGGTTGACCTTGTTAATGACGTAAAGGCGGCCTTTGCGGCGCACAATACGGCAGTTTTTGTCGCGCTTGGCCAGCGACTTGAGCGAATTGCGGACTTTCATCGGATCGGATCGCTTGTATCTTGGCGCCGAGTGACCGGCAGCTCATGAAATCGGAAAAGCCGGGAAATCCCGGCCAGTTGGCGCGGAAAATAACAGTCCCGACCCTCATGTCAACCACCTGATCCCAGAGTCATTTTCCCGGCAGGTCTGTCGGGCATTTCCGCTGCCACACCTAGCCATATTGGTATGTCATCAGGTAAAGGTGACGCCCAGTCAGGAATTATGGTGGCACCGGCTCCCCGCGCCCATTGATGCCCCCCATAAGGTGAGTACCCTATCCCATGAGTTACGAAGAGCGTCCGCAAAACGCCGACAAGCCTGAGGGGCCGCCCTCCAATGCCCCCCTCGAAGAGCCGCTGATCGAAATCAAAGAGCCCCCCCTTTGGTTCAACCGCGCGCTTGCAGCACCGCGTGAGAGCCGTCATGTCACCGTAGACGGAACGCCAATTCATTACCTCTTGTGGGGCGCACCCAAAGAGGGCGAAGCACCCAAGCCGGGGATCGTTTTCGTTCATGGCAACGGCGCCCACGCCATGTGGTTCGCCCACATTGCGCCTTTCCTGTCGGAACAGTTTCAGGTTGCCTCAATGGATCTGGGCGGCATGGGGGAAAGCGGATGGCGGCCGGAACGCTACACCCGCGAAAGCTATGCCGAGGAAATCATTTCTGTCGTGCGCGACGCCAACATGGCACCCGGCTACGTAGTCGGACACTCCTTCGGCGGCTTTGTATCGCTTATTGCAGCGTCGACTTATGGCAAGGAACTGGGCGGCTTCATCCAGGTTGATTTTGGCGTCCGCCCCGAAGGCGAGCATGAGGAATGGTTCAAGGACAATCCGCCCCCTCGTCCCACCCGCGTCTACCCGGACTTCGAAACGGCCCTGGGCCGTTTCCGCCTGGCACCAGACCAGCCATTGGCCAACCGCTTCATCTTTGACTTCATCGCCAAGGAAAGCCTGCGCGAAGCGACACCAGAACCGGATCACCTCGGACGGACATCGGAAGCTGCAGGTTGGACGTGGAAGTTCGACCCGAAAATCTTCTACGGGCTTGTGCTGGGAGCAGACCTCAATGAACGCTTTGCTGACATGGCCTGCCGCAAGGCTGTGGTCATGGGCGGCCTGTCATGGAACGGGCAGAAGGAAGTGATGGACCACCACCGCAAGGTCGGTGGCAAGGACACACCCGTCTTCTCGATCCCCGAAGCCCGCCACCATGTCATGCTCGACCAGCCCCACGCCTTCACCATGGCCATACAAGGCCTCGTGACAGCATGGGAAGCTCAGCGCCTGGGTTAAAACAAACCTAGCCCTTGGGCACGACGTTGCCGTCGTGATCATCTTCGTCGTCATATCCAGCGCGTACGGACGAAACGAGGGGATGCAGCAGGATGAAGATGCCCATGATCACCATCAAACAGGCGGCAAGAATAAATGGTGCCTGCGGCATGATCTGATAGAGCGGCAGGGCCACGAACGGGTTGACAACGTGGCCCATGGCAGCGGTCGAGCCGATATACCCGGCTATGGATCCCTGCTCGTCAGGCTCGACACTCAAGGACGCAGCCGCAGAAAGACCAGGACGTAGCAACCCGAATCCAAGCCCCGACGCCACGAGCGCCATGACCAGCGTGGCGTAGTTGCCGCCGGTGATCATCAGCCCAAAGGCGACGATCATGATCAGCGTGCCGCTGCGCAACATGGTCTGAACCGACAGATTCATCCGCTGGATCAAAACCAGTTGTGCAAACAGCGTCGACATCGCCATGGCCATCATGCCCACACCGACCATCTGTGCTGCATCTTCTACGCTGAGTGAAAGCGTGTCCTGAAAATAGAAGGCTGACACCTGCACGACAATCGATTGCCCCATCGCCATCAGCACCCCGACGATAAGAAAGGGCCAGACCCGACCATCCTTGATCTTCAGGCGGTTCTTTTTGTCCTGCCGTTCACGCGGACGGGTCCGCTCAGGCAGCAAAACCCAGATCGCGATAGCGCTGGCAAAGGCCAGAGACCCCACCACAAAGAACGGCGCAAGAAGCCCGAACACGATGAGCGCCGCAGCGACACCAGGTCCAATGACGGTGCCCATGCCAAATGCTGCCCCGATGGTTGCAACGCCCGACGCACGCTCCGCCCGTGTTGTCCGGTCCGCCACATAGGCCTGGCTGGCCGGCATGGTACCGGACCCAAAAGCCCCGAAGATCGCCCGCACGCCCACCAGCAAGGGGAACAACAAAGCCAGCCCGATCATCCCCTGCATGCCCATCCAGATGAACACCGCAAAGCCGATGGTCGATGTGCCGAACCCGCAAAGTCCAATCAGCATGATCGGCTTGCGACCCCACACATCGCTCGTCCGTCCCCAATACGGACTGGTGACCACCCACAGCAAAGCGGAAAGAGAGAAAATCGCCCCGACCTGCACTTCAGTCAGGCCAAGGTCACGCGCCACCGGTGGCAAAACAGCAAAAAACAACGACTGTCCCATGCCAAGGCACAGCAGACAGAAGAACAGGATGCCAAAGGCACGCTTGCGCTCACCTGCCGTGGTCTGCTGCAGCGCAGTCAGTTCCTCTGCCTGAGCACGTTGCGTGTGTTGATCTTTGTTTGAGGTCATCAGCCTTGCCGAATGGGTCCGTCTACATAACTCACGTCGCAGGGGCCGGTCCACATATGCGCCCGAATGGCAGTTATTCACCCGGCCGGATCATACCGATATGCAGCAACAGGCAAGAGAACAGACATGAGCGCACCATTCCTGATTTTCGGAGCAACCGGCGGTGTCGGTTCAGCACTGGCAGCGAAACTCCATGCCAAAGGGCTCCCGCTCGTGCTCAGTGGTCGCAGCGAAGAGGCCCTGTCCAAGTCAGCGGATCAACTTGGTGCCACGGCGTTGGCGGGTGATGTGACCCGTGAAGATGACCTGACACGCATTGTCGAAGAGGCCACAAATGATGACGGTCTTGCCGGACTGGCCTTCTGCGTCGGGTCCATCGACCTGAAACCATTGCGGCGCATTTCCGGCGACGATCTGACTGCAGCCTTTCAGCTCAATGCGGTTTCAGCAGCACTCGCCATTCAAAAAGCCGCACCGGCATTGAAGAAGGCAAAAGGGTCTGTGGTCCTG
>JBCBUN010000136.1:0-5518 GCA_039818145.1 Pseudomonadota bacterium | reverse complement strand
CATGATGAAGGAGAACATCACTCCGAGCGTGAACACACTTATGGCCGATGAGCGCGCCCTGTCGAACAGAAGCTGTGCCTGCTCCATCTCCAGCGCACGCTTGTCCAGCGACACGCGGTCTGTGGCATCCATCGAATTTTGTGACAGGTCAGCCATTGGCCCTCCCCAGACCATTGCATCATCGAACCTGTCTCAATGTTCAAGCAGCGGTCAATCCCCACTGGACTTAAATGTCATGAATAGCACTTGCGGGGTTAGC
This sequence comes from Pseudomonadota bacterium, assembly GCA_039818145.1. Taxonomy (GTDB): domain Bacteria; phylum Pseudomonadota; class Alphaproteobacteria; order CGMCC-115125; family CGMCC-115125; genus Pyruvatibacter. Next base: position 5,259 of record JBCBUN010000136.1, on the reverse strand, counting down.
CGCCCGTCACGGACATGTGCCGCGGGACTGCCGGAGCGCTGCCCGGGCGGTCGATCACAAAATCATGGCCTTTGGGCTTGCGCGAGATCGCCTCATCGATTGCAGACGCAAGCGCTTCGTCTGAGCCTGGATTGTCACGCATGACTGCTCTGAGGTCCGCATTGTCTTCCTGGCCAAGGCACATATAGAGCTGGCCCGTGCATGTGAGCCGGACCCGGTTGCACCCTTCGCAGAAATTGTGAGTCAGCGGTGTAATGAACCCAAGTTGTCCACCTGTTTCCTCAACCCTGACGTATCGAGCAGGGCCGCCGGTGCGGTGTGCCAAGGGCGTCAACTGCCAGCGGGCTTCAAAACGTTCCTGAATGAGGCTCAGGGGGATGTACTGGTCGAACCGGTCTTCGCCGATCTCGCCCATGGGCATGGCTTCGATGACCGTGAAGTCATGACCCTCTTGGTGAGCCCACTCGATCATGTCTCCAAGTTCGTCTGCATTGTCCTGCTTCAGGGCCACCGCATTGATCTTGATCTGCATACCTTCATCAGTCGCTGCTTTGATACCGTCAAGCACGGTCCCAAGATCACCACCGCGCGTTACCCGCCCGTAGGTTTCAGGTATGAGGCTATCAATCGAGACATTCAGGCGCCGCACACCTGCGCGCGCCAGTCGGGCGGCATGGTTTTTCAGCTGCGTGCCATTTGTGGTCAAGGTCAGTTCATCGAGCGCGCCGGTTTTCAGATGTCTGGAAAGGCTGTCAATGAGGTTGAGGACGTCCTTACGCACCAACGGCTCTCCGCCGGTGATCCGCAGCTTCTTCACGCCCTTGGTAATGAATGCCGTTGAAAGACGGTCAAGTTCCTCAAGCGTGAGCAGATCCCGCTTTGGCAGGAAGGTCATCTTTTCGGACATGCAGTAAGTGCAGCGCAGATCGCAACGATCTGTGACGGACAGACGCAGATAGGTGACGCTACGGCCGAATGGATCAATCACGCGGTCTTTGACCTTTTGCTCAAGAATGCCTCAGTTAGGCAGAACTATAGCATTATAGCACCGTCCGTTCTAAAATAAAACTTACGTGATTTAGGTCTCCTGGCCACTGGATGTGGCAAAGGCGACCCGTGCTGGATAAGGACCGACGTGACTTCGTGACTGGGATTGCAGGGATCATTCTGGCCGGAGGTGCCAGCCGACGCTTTGGCACCAACAAAGCTGCGACTCTGATTGAAGGTCGCCCCATGATCGCCCATGTGGCGGACCGCTTAGCTCCTCAGGTTGCCACTCTGGCGATTGCAGGCGCTGATCAGTCATATGCCCTTGCCTGCCCCCTGCTGGAAGATGGCGCACACGCGACCAAGGGACCGCTCGCAGGTCTGGCTGCAGGCTTGAGTTGGGCGCTTGAAAACAACTTCACCCACGTGGTGACTGCGCCATGCGATGTGCCCCGACTGCCGCGCAATCTGGTGCGCCTGCTTGCCTCACACAGCCAAAAAACACCGGCTGTTTTGAAAACACCACGCGGCATTGAAGCAGCATGTGCCATGTGGCCGGTGTCAGTCCTTCCAGAGGTTAGGGACAGACTGCAATCCGGAACATCGCTTTCGATAGTGGGTTTGTTGGATACTGCCGGTACTTCCGTCATCCAGGTACAGGAAGATGATCTTGATGGTTCATTCATCAACATCAACACGCCGGATGATCTGGCAAAACTCTGACGTGTGCGTGGGGTGAACTTCCACACCTGCATCCCCACCGCACCCATTGCCCATGCCTGAGCACCCAATCACCTGCTGCCATATTGGGGTACGCAGGCCCTAGTGATCGAACTCTAGCGTCAATCAACTGGGTGTTCTGTCATCCAGTTGACCTTCGGACGCTTTTACACCCATGCCTGCCCTCACTTCCGGGCACAAAAAGGGCCCGCCACCTTACGACAGCGAGCCCATACCCATTGTAGCATTGGGACCTAGCGTTTAACCGCGGTCGTTCATCTCAGCATACACAATCCATGAAACCTGATACCGACCATAGTCAAAAACGCTTCTTCTAGGCCAACTCCAGGCCTTCCAACTTGCCGGCAGCACGCCATCCTTCAAGGATTTCGAAGTACTTCACAGACCCTGCCCCATAGGGGTTGTTCTGTTCACTGCGATCTGCGGGCTTGCCTTCATTGTTGTAGTAGCCCGGCGTGCACTCTTCGAGGAAGCTGCGGCGCAATGCGGCATTGTCAATGATTTCCTGGACCCAAGCGCTCTCGGCTTCTTCCGTAGGCTGAACAGTTCGCGCCTGACGCTTGTTGGCCTCATCAACCACATAAGCGATGTGTGCGGCCTGCTCGATCAGGAGGTGTGGGTAATTGGCCGTGAAGCCTGCCTGCGCCGGCCCCATGATGAAGACATTGGGGAAGTCGCGCACATTCATTCCGTAAAGCGTGCGCATGCCGTCTTTCCATTTGTCAGACAGAGTAACGCCGTTGCGACCCTTAAGGTCATAGCCCGCGCGACGGGTGTATTCCGTGCCGACTTCAAATCCAGTGGCATAGATCAGGCAGTCGATCTCATATTCCTTGCCGTTAGCCCAAACAGCGCTTTCGGTGATTTTGTCGACGCCTTTGCCTTCCGTATCAACCAACTCGACGTTGGGGCGGTTGAAGGCCTGCAGATACTCATCGTGGAAGCATGGGCGCTTACAGAACTGGCGATACCACGGCTTGAGTGCCTCAGCTGTGTTGGGGTCTGCGATGATTTCATCGACGCGCGCACGCACCTGCTCCATCTTCTTGAAGTCAGCAAGTTCAGCGAGATCGGCCAGGTCCTTGGGGGACAGGTTCTTGTTGTCACCCTGACTGGCGATGAACAGCAGGTTGCGGATGATGTCTGTCCAACCATCATTCACAAGGTCTTCAGCGGCAAACCCACCGGATACGAGTGTGTTGAAATTCTCCATGCGGTGTTTATGCCAGCCGGGCTCCAGTGACTTGTGCCACTCAGGGTCGGTCGGCTTGTTGTTGCGCACATCAATGGAGGATGGTGTGCGCTGGAACACGTACAACTGCTTCGCGCCCGCTGCGAGATGCGGCACGCACTGCACAGCGGTTGCACCGGTGCCGATGATGCCAATGCGCTTGTCGCCGATTTTGTCCAGACCACCTTCCGGCGCACCGCCCGTATAGGCATAGTCCCAACGGCTGGTGTGGAACGAGTGCCCCTTGAAGCTTTCTACGCCCTTGATGCCCGGCAGCTTGGGCCGGTGTAGCGGACCATTGGACATGATGACGAACTGTGCGCGCATCTTGTCTCCGCGATTGGTTTCAATCACCCAGCGTGACGCATCTTCGTCCCACCACATATCGGTGACTTCTGTTTGCAGGCAGGCATTGTCATAAAGGTCAAAGTGGCGGGCGATGCGCTGGCTGTGCTCCAGAATTTCAGAGGCACGTGAGTACTTCTCGGACGGGATAAATCCGGTCTCTTCGAGCAGCGGCAGATAGACATAGCTTTCAATGTCGCAAGCTGCGCCCGGGTAACGGTTCCAATACCAGGTACCACCGAAGTCGCCGCCTTTCTCAATCATCCGCAGGTCTTTGATGCCGGCCTTGCGCAGCTCCGCGCCGGCAAGCAATCCACCGAAACCACCGCCAATGACTGCCACCTGAACTTCGTCCGTCAACGGCGCGCGTGAGAATCCCGGCTCCACATAGGGGTCCTCGAGATACTGCTCGAGTTCACCTGTTACTTCGCGATACTGCTCGTTGCCGTCCGTCCGCAGACGCTTGTCGCGTTCAGCACGGTACTTTTCGCGCAGGGCGTCGGAATCGAAGTCGACCAGTTCTTTAACATCGCTCATGGGGTGATCCTCAGTTTCCTCAAATGACTTTTTGTCACTTTTATATAGTAAGGAAACCTGACTTGACCAGTAAGACCTTGGATTTGGCACCTCATTGGCCGCAAAACGGCAGAACCCCCGCCGGATTTTGTATCCGGCGGGGGTTCTTGTTTGTGACAGGTCGGCTAAAGCCGCAGCTTATGAGGCCTTCTTTTTGACCCTGTAAGCATGCAGCAGCGGCTCCGTATATCCGCTGGGCTGATCAGCACCCTGATAGACAAGTGCCTTAGCCGCTTCATAAGCCAGACCATCAAACTTGGGGGCCATCGGCTCATAGGCCGCATCGCCCGCGTTCTGACCATCCACCTTGGCGGCCATGCGTTCGAACGCTGCATCAACCTGTGCCGGCGTGCAGATGCCATGCATCAGCCAGTTGGCCATGTGCTGCGACGAAATGCGAAGCGTTGCGCGGTCTTCCATCAGGCCAATGTCATTGATGTCGGGGACCTTGGAACACCCGACGCCCTGATCGATCCAACGGACCACATATCCCAAAATGCCCTGGGCGTTGTTTTCAAGCTCACGCTCTATAACATCCGTCGGCCAATTGGTGTCCTTGGCCAGCGGCACCGACAGCAGTCTTTCAAGAGACGGCGTCGGACGCTTGGCGATTTCATCACGCAGGCCCATCACTTCTACCTGGTGGTAGTGAATGGCGTGAAGCGTTGCTGCTGTCGGGCTTGGCACCCAAGCGGTGTTGGCGCCCGTCTTTGGATGACCGATCTTCTGGTCGAGCATGTCGCCCATCCGATCCGGTGCGGCCCACATGCCTTTGCCGATCTGCGCCTTGCCGGACAGACCACAATCCAGACCGATCGCAACATTGCGTTCTTCATAGGCCTGGATCCAGTCGGAGGTTTTCATGTCCGCCTTGAGGATCATTGGACCGGCTTTCATGCTTGTGTGCATTTCGTCGCCGGTGCGGTCCAGGAAGCCCGTGTTGATGAACACAATACGACCGGACACAGCCTTGATGCAGGCTGCCAGATTGGCAGAGGTGCGACGCTCTTCGTCCATGACGCCGACCTTGATGGTACCGCGCGACAGACCGATGAGGTCTTCGACCGCTGCAAAGAGGCTGTCAGTGAATGCCACTTCGTCCGGGCCGTGCATCTTTGGCTTCACAACATAGATTGAGCTGGCCGGGCTGTTGACGCGGCGACCGTTGGGGCCAACATCCTGCAGCGAGATCAGGTTCGTGATGAGAGCATCGAGCACACCTTCAGGTGCCTGACTGCCATCTTCCAGAAGCACAGCTTCCGTTTTCATCAGGTGGCCAACGTTGCGAACCAGCAGCGTGCTGCGGCCCTGCAGGGTAGCGGCCTTGCCGTCTGGCGTTGTGATGTCCTTGTCAGCTGCGAGCTTGCGGGTGAGCGTTT
>JBCBUN010000135.1:0-5543 GCA_039818145.1 Pseudomonadota bacterium | reverse complement strand
GGCAAATCACTACACGGATGTGCGCGACCGGGCCCACCGGGTGAAGGTCTGCCATCGCTCGTTTACTGAACAGCTGAACCAAGAGCAGGATGCAACACTTGACGCCTATGTGTTGCTTGATGCGCAGGACTGGATGACCGACATCCAGCTCAATGAGCTCTGGGCTGAGATCACCCGGACCGCGCAGCCTGGCGCGCGGGTCGTGTAGTGATTTGCCTGCAGATATGGAGGGAGCGGACCAGACGGGCCAGATGCATAGCCACGACCAAATGCCTGCCAGGCAAAATAGTTGTCTTTCATCTCAAAGCCGCAGGCGAGCTTCTCCAGCCGCGCCTTGAGAACAGCAGCCATGTCGCCATTGCCATCAGCCGCAAGGGCTTCGTACTGGGCCGGGGGGATACCAAGACCATACAGCGACATCTTTTTGGATGTCACCCAACGCACCATGCGGCGGTCAAACAGGGGCGCAAGGGCTGTATCAAAAAATGTCCGCTGCTCGTCAATTGTCCGGGCCCAGACGATATGGCGTGGATCCGTCCCGTGCAGGCGCGCGATCCAGTGCGCCAGTCCGATGAAATAGCCAAGCAAACCGTGGTGGTACAGATCGCGGGAGAACAGCGAGATACGCCGCTGCAGCATCCAATCGCGGCCCTCCCAGTACTTGCGGCTCTCCCGGTCCAGACGCCCCTGCACAAACCGCTTGTAAGCGTTGACGTTCGCCTTGGCATCCGCCTCCCCAAAGAACCGATAAAAGGCTTCATAGGTCGGCATGCCCTGCGCCGCAGCCAGCTTGAGCCTTGTAAGCGCCAGATGAGCACGGTTGAGATCCACCGCGATGATCTCTTTAGGATCTGCCGTCAGATAGGACAGAACGTTGCATCCGCCCGACGCGATGGTCAGTACCCGCGAGTCCGGCGTCAGGGCCAGTGCCTCAAGGTCCACCTTAGGGTCTTCCCATATCTGCGGATAAACGAGCCCTTTGAAGACGAAGGTGAACATCCGCTCCAGAAAACCAGCGCGCGAAGCGGCCTCGTTTTGATGAACGGCTGATTGAAGGTTCTTGCGGGTTTGCTGAAGTGATGACGACGGCAAGGGATACTCCTTGCAGGCCGGCATCCACGTCTGCGCACATCCCGGCAGGGCCTGCATGCCGCCGGAAAGACTCACGACAATTCGTGGGTTCCGGTCAGTAGCAGGCAGGCAATGACCGTTTTGTCACAGCAACACGTAGGCCGCATGACGCAACAGCGACATTGTTATGACTGGACCTAAAAGCGGCCTGCTACTCGGCGCCAATGCCCGCAGCGGCGACAGCACGGCTCTCATCGATGCCAAGCGCATCCAGAACGCGCACGACAATGCCCGCAGCATCAAGCCCTGCGGCAGTTACCTGCGCCGCTGGCTTGTCATGGTCGATGTAGATGTCCGGCATAAAGATGGGCACAAACCGGGCATTGCCCGTGTCCAGACCCTGACGCGCCAGGCTGTCATAGACCAACGTTGAGAAGCCGCCGATCGAGCCTTCTTCAACAGAGATCAGGAGCTCATGGTTTGTTGCCAGCTGCTTCACAAGCTCATCATCGATCGGCTTGGCAAACCGTGCGTCGGCAACAGTTGCAGAAAGCCCCATGGCCGCCAGCTTGTCTGCCGCCGCCAGTGCATCATGACGACGAGCGCCATAGCTGAGAATGGCAATCTTGCTACCCTCGCGAAGGACCACACCCTTGCCGATTTCAAGGATACGACCCTGTTCGGGCATCTCGACGCCCGCGCCTTCACCGCGCGGATAGCGCAGGGCGATAGGGCCTTCGTCAAACGCAGCCGAGGTTGCAACCATGTCTGTCAGCTCGGCTTCGTTGCCTGCCGCCATGATGGTCATGCCGGGGACGCAGCCCAGAAACGCCACATCATAGGCGCCTTGATGGGTCACACCGTCCGCACCCACCATACCGGCGCGGTCAATCGCAAAACGGACCGGCAGCTTCTGAATGGCCACGTCATGAATGACCTGGTCATAGCCGCGCTGAAGGAATGTGGAATAGATCGCCGCAAAGGGACGCATGCCCTCTGCAGCCATACCGGCGCAGAATGTCACGCAATGCTGCTCCGCAATCGCTACATCAAAGTGGCGCTCGGGGAACATCTCACCGAACTTGGTGAGGCCCGAGCCATCAGGCATGGCAGGCGACACCGCAACGATCCGCTCATCCCGTTGCGCTTCAGAGATCAGTGCGTCAGCAAAGACCTTCGCGTAGTTGGGTGCAGCAGGTGCCGCCTTGTCCTGCTTGCCATCGGAAATATTGAATTTCGAGACGCCGTGATAGCAATCCGCAGAGGCTTCCGCCGGCGCATAGCCTTTGCCCTTGCGGGTGATCACGTGCAGCAGAATTGGACCGTCATGGTCGCGCGCAGCTGTCAGCACACGAACCATTTCATCCACATCGTGACCATCAAACGGGCCTGCGTAAGGCACGCCCAGATCATCAAACATGGTGGGCTGGTCAACGAAGCTCGGCAGACCTTCTTCGGCAATGCCTTTGTCCCGCGTCGCTTCATCAGGCATGAAGGCGCGCAGTTCCGTCAGGTAATCGGACAACGCACCGGCAGGCGGTGCAATCGACATGTGGTTGTCATTGAGGATGATCACCATGCGGCGCTTTTCAGAGCCGACATTGTTGAGCCCCTCAAACGCCATGCCCGCAGACATGGCACCGTCACCGACAATGGCAACGACCTGATTGTCGCGTTTCATGAAGTCACGGCCCGCGGCAAAGCCGAGCGCAGCAGAAATCGCCGTAGATGAATGTGCAGCGCCGAAGGGATCAAACTCGCTTTCGGCACGTGACGTGAACCCCGAAAGCCCCCCACCCGTGCGCAGCGTATTGAGACGCGACTTGCGCCCTGTCAGCGCCTTGTGCGGATAGCACTGGTGGCTCACATCCCAGATGAACTTGTCGTCCGGCGTGTTGAACACGTAGTGGAGTGCGACCGTCAACTCGACCACGCCAAGCCCCGCGCCCAGATGGCCACCGGTCTGCGAAACAGCTTCAATCACTGCCTGCCGCACTTCGTCTGACACGTGCACAAGGTCTTCCTGCGCAACACGGCGCAGGTCGGCCGGCATATCAATGCGGCTCAAAAAATCGGTCTGCTTCATCGGGGCGTGACCTTCGGCCATTCTCATATTCTCCAAAACAACACGGACCTGCCGGGCTATTGATTGCGATCCACAACAAAACGCGCCACGGCACGCAACGTGTCCGCACTCGCACCAAAAGGTGCCAGATGCGCACAGGCACTCTCCACCAGGTCTTCGGCCTTCTTTCGCGCTCCCTCAAGGCCAAGGAGCGTTACAAAGGTGGTCAATCCGTCATCCTGGCCAACGGGCTTACCCACCTGTTCTTCCGTACCGGTCACATCCAGCAGATCATCTGCAACCTGAAATGCAAGTCCCAGATCTGCGGCATAACCGGCCAACGCCATCCGCTCACCCTCGCCGGTTCCGGCCAGAATAGCACCAGAAACACAGGAAAAGCGGATCAATTCGCCGGTTTTCAGCGCTTCAAGCTCTGCAATGGCATCATACTGCATTGTTTCGCGCGCCGGTGAGATGTCGATCATCTGACCGCCCACCATACCTGCCGCACCCGCAGATTTGGCCAATTCGACCACCAACGCCGCACGAATGGCTGCATCGCGGGACGTTGCGAACTCACCCAGGACCTCAAAGGCCTGCGTCAAAAGGGCATCACCGGCAAGGATCGCGATCGCTTCGTCAAAGGCCTTGTGGACAGCGGGCCGCCCGCGACGGGTATCGCTATCGTCCATGGCCGGGAGGTCATCATGAATAAGCGAATAGCAGTGCACCATTTCAACAGCGCACCCCACACGCAAAGACTGCGCAGCCGGCACACCAAAAAGGCCGGCGCTCTCCATGACCAGAAACGGGCGCAACCGCTTGCCGCCCGACAGGGCCGAGTAGCGCATTGCCTCCACGACGGGTCCACGCGGACCCACCACCTCGGGAATAAGCCGGTCAAGTTCTTCAGACACGGACTTGGCCGCCGTGGTCATCAGGCCGTCGAGATCAACTGGCGTGCCTGATACCGGGGCAGACATAGCTGCTTGCGGCTCACCGGACGCTGGCGCCGGAGCCGCTGCTTCGATTGTCAAAATGCGCGCTCCCTACTCTGCCGCTGTGACGCGGTTCTCGGCAGTCTGATCTTCAAGTGCCGCTGCCTCCTTGGCGCGCTCCACTTCAATCTCTGCTGCCTTTTTTTCTACAAGCTCGACCAGATGATCGATCATGCCGTCATTTTCGATTTTGTGGTCCGCCAGACCAGACACGTACACCATGCCGGTGTTCTTGCCCGAGCCACCACCGGTGAAGCCCACGTCGGTCATCATGGCTTCGCCAGGACCGTTCACGACGCACCCGATCACCGACAGTGTCATGGGCGTGGAGATGTGCTCCAGCCGCTTCTCAAGTGTTTCAACGGTCTTGATCACCTCAAACCCCTGTCGCGAACACGACGGACAGGAGATGATGTTCACACCGCGGTGGCGAAGGTTGAGGGATTTGAGAATATCGAAGCCGACACCAATCTCCTTGACCGGGTCAGCCGAAAGCGAAACGCGAATGGTATCGCCGATGCCCGACCACAGCAGCATGCCCATGCCGATGGAAGACTTGATGGTGCCGGACTGGAAGCCACCTGCTTCCGTGATACCAAGATGCAGTGGGTAATCGCAGGCTTCAGCCAGGCCCTGATAGGCGGCGACCGCCAGGAACACATCGGACGCCTTGACAGAAATCTTGAACTCAAAAAAGTCGTTGTCTTCAAGAATGCGCGCGTGGTCGAGCGCACTCTCCACCATGGCTTCCGGGCACGGCTCGCCATACTTCTCAAGAAGGTCTTTTTCCAGTGAGCCCGCATTCACGCCGATGCGCATGGCGCACCCATGGTCCTTGGCGGCCTGCACCACATCCTTCACGCGCTGTGCGTTGCCGATGTTCCCGGGATTGATGCGCAGGCATGCAGCTCCCGCCTCAGCTGCTTCAATCGCACGTTTGTAGTGGAAGTGGATGTCCGCAACGATGGGCACCTTAGACTGGGCAACAATCTGCTTGAGGGCCGCTGTCGAATCTTCATCCGGACACGACACACGCACGATATCCGCGCCAGCATCCTCAAGACCACGGATCTGCTCCATGGTCGCTTCAACATCCGGCGTCAGCGTATTGGTCATGGATTGGACCGAGATCGGAGCATCGCCGCCCACAGGGACTTTGCCCACGTGGATTTTGCGGCTCTCTCGCCGGTAGATGTCTCGGTAGGGTCGAACGCTGCTCAAGGCTGCCGCTCCAATTCAGATCCAAGGTCGGTATTTAGATTTTACGTAGCGTAACCAGCAACGGATCGAAACCCGCGAATGGCCGCAGCGCGAACCGATACATAAGGCGTAAATTAATATGCTCTGTGCACAAGGGACAGGTCACAAATCAACTTTTCTTGGCAAAACTGTGATCTTTCGGGTCGTGG